>JAFZLB010000007.1 GCA_017551665.1 Lachnospiraceae bacterium | reverse complement strand
TTATGCGAACTATGTAAGCTTATACTTTCCATGGGGGCCACTCCTTGCCTGCCCCTTTATTATATCGGAACCCTGCCACCTATGTATAGCAAGTTGATCGCCGCAGAGCGGCGGGGAAAGGCCCAAGGATTATTCTAAAGCTATCGTTTCATCAGATTTGTCCCGTCAAACATCAGGGAATCATCTCTCTCCATCCAAAATCCGAAGCAGTTGACCGGTACGTTGTCATCCCCCGGATCGTCCTCACTCCCGATCGTAATGATACTGTACTCTTCGCCGTCCCAACCCGGCCGGATCCGATAAGTCAAAAGCAATTCGCCGTTGTAAATATCATGCGGCGCGTCCGTCAGTAAATCGTCTCCTTCCTCGTAAGGGCGATCACCTTCCCAGAGCAGACGGATTGTCCCCTGCGGCTCGTCAAAGGCGGCATCCGGATCTTTTTCCAGCCATACATAGTAATAACGACCCTGATCGCTGCCGCTGTAAAGACCGCTCCAGTCCTGTCCGATGGCATCATCCTGCCCCTCCTCCCATTCCGCCAGGGCAAGCTCTATTTCATCAATCAGGCTTCTCGCCTTAAAAAAGTCATCCTTATCCGTATCGGTATCAATGTCCCCGTCCTCCGGCTCCTCCTCCGGAATCCGCCTGTCCTCCCTGTCCTTTATCTCTTCCGCCGGCGAAGAGGAAAAAACTTTGACACCGCGAAGCCGGCTCCGCCAAGGACGGCCACGGCAAGCACTGCAAGCGCAATCCTGACGCTGGTGGACATGCCTCCCGCCCCGGCGCCGGCACGCGCCGCGCCGGCTGCCGTATGCGCGGAAGATATGCTGTCGGACGCCGCCCTTGCTTCCGTACGCATGAGCCACAAGAGCAGCGGCAGCGCGGCAATACCGTAGAGCCTGTAGCCCTTCCGCTCCATTTCCTCCGCTTTTGCCTTCAAATTTTTGCGCCCGTAGTTCAGGCGCGACTTCACGGTGTTTTCCGGACAGCCGATGATCTGCGCAATCTCCCTCACGGAATGCTCTTCCACATAGTACATCAGTACACAGAAACGCTGTTCGTCGGATAGCGCGTCCATCAGACCGTTCAGCAACTCTGCCGTTTCTTTGTCCGTATAGGCATGCTCCGGCTGATACTCCGTACGCCAGTCTTCTTCTTCAAACTCAAAGGTATCTCCCTCCTCCGTCGGATGGTCGAACGCGGAGAAGGGAAGGTCTTTCTTTTTCTTCAGGGCATTCAAGGCGGTGCTTGCGACGATCGCGGAGAGCCAGTTCGGAAACTTCTCCGCGTCCTGCAGACAGTACAAGTTCTGCCACGCCTTGAGATAAGCTTCCTGCAGGACATCCTGCGCGTCTGTCTCATTTCGCATGTACTTCTGCGCGATATACAGCTTGTCACGGTATGTGCTTTCGTAAAGATACGTGAACGCTGCCTGCACACCAAACATCGCATCCGCAACCGCCTCTGTATATGTTTGATATTTTCCCGCTGCCTTTGGCGTCGCCATGAACTTATTTCCTCATTCTGTGCCCTTGTATGCCTTTACTGAAATGCCTTTTTTGAGATCCAGATCACGGGTCTGACACCCGAGGGCGTTGAGAATGAGTTGCCGAAGCTTCCCGCCAGCCCCGTTTCATGTACCTGGGTTGCAATACTATACATCGGATTCGGAATATCCCTGTTATAAATCAAAAACCACCTGGCGAATCTGTTATCATACTCTGCGGGAAGTTCCGCATCTTCTTTACCCATTTCTCTTTTAGAAAACCTGGGCAGCCCCTGCGCGATCGCATAGTCTGTACCGCCGCAAACGAACACATCCGACATATAATATGTTTCCCCTGTGTTGGGCCAGGTTCCGTACGAAATGTCCGGATTCCGACTATAAAGCCTGGAAAGCTGATCCATACTCAGCATCTGAACGGTTCTTTCTTCGCTTTCTCCAAAAGGCTTCATGGGCTGTATGCAGGCCAGTTCTTCAGCAGAAAAGGCCTCGCTGACAAATTCGGTATTCAGCCACTGACAGATATGGGTATCCAGAAAGGAGCCGACAGTATCACCGTAATCATAAGGCTGGCAGTCAAGAATATGGTGACTGACCAACATATAGCCCGGTTCGTTCACCGTCAGCACGTCCCATACGATGGGTTCCTTCCCGTTGCCGTAGTTGTTGTCCTGTTCGTAATGTCCGAAGGTCACCTGACCCCCGACCACAAAGTCATCCTCCGATAATCCGGATGAACCGGATCCGAAAAGACCTTTGACGACAAAGAACACCGCCACCACAACGATCACCGCTGCGACTGCCGCGATGACTGCCTTGTTCATCTTTCCTTTTCCTTTTCCTCCCGCGACATCATTCATTTTCGTTCCGCAGTACACACAGAACGTAGCCTGATCCTCTATTTCTTTTCCGCAATTTGTACAAAACATGGCTGTCCCCCTCCTTTGGGCAGTGATCGATGATCATCTTATTGAGAAAAGGTAACCGCGTAAATCCATTCTTCTGGATGAATCGTTGACTTATAGGAAGATATCGTGCCGATACCGTCTATCGTGTTTTCAAAATTTTGTGAATTGATCAGCAAACAGATCACCGTGTCTCCGTTGGAAAGAGTACAAAACGCGAGCCCAAGATCATGGATCGAGTGATAATAGTACTCGTACGATACGACCGGAATAAACTCATCCGTTTTTTTTACGTACTCGTTTCTTGTGTCCAGATATTTCACACCGGAATTGCCGTAGTATTCAAACTCTTTGATCGGCATCTCGAATTTCTCCGTGGACATCCCTTCAAAATTCAGAAACTCCTGATACTGCCCCCGGAAAATCACGCTTTTATCATTGACCTCCAGCGTATTATAGCCCCTGCCCTGGTCAATATACATGCTGATTGCCCCATTATCCATGCTCTGCGTCCAGGTTCCCTGATAAGGACTGAAGGCATTATCATCTCCTGCAGTTCCTCCAGTTCCTCCCCTGAATACCAGGAACAGGATCACCCCCAGAACGACCAGCAGTGCGGGTATTGCCACAAACCATATTTTTTTCCCTTTGTTCCCTGTCATGGGCGAGGCTGCCGACATGCCCCCGTGACCGGCTCCTGCAGCTGTTTTGTTGACCGGCTTTCCACAGGCGGCGCAGAAGACGGCGCCTTCCTTCAATTCACTTCCGCAATTCTTGCAAAACATTCTCATTCCCTCCTTGATAACGGTGTGTATTGTGTCCTCCACTATATATGACAACGGAAGGGATGCTTAGGTTTTATGATTTTGAAAAAAATTAATCGATCATCACCGTCAGCAGCGTCAGATTATCATTGCCGCTGGTGATCCGGTCCATCATACGTAACAACAGTAGTTCTATCCACTGCTCCGCATTCTCCGCTTTCAGTAAATCAATCGCAATTTCCCCGTCGCGCAGGTATTCCCACGCACCGTCAGAGCAAAGAAGAAAGGCGTCTCCCGGTTCAATCGGCGTATCGCAGACCGTCACCTGCGCTTCGTAGCGTTCCACGCTTCCCAGAGAGCGCAGAAGCCTTGACTGATCCTCATCCCAGGCAAGCGCTTCCCTGCTGATTTCCCCCGCCTTGAACTTTTTGTAAGCAACGGAATGGTCCTCCGTCACCTCCTGCACCCAGCCGCGGTGAAGATAATATATTCTTGTATCTCCCACATGCGCCCAGACTGCCTGATCCCCGTCGATTGCGAGCGCTGCCAGCGTACTCTTTAGCACGCTCCCGCTTTCTTCCTGCAATGCGAGGATGCTGCGGTTTGCCTCGAAGGCACGCTCCGCAAGCCACGCGGCACGATCGGATTCCCGGAACGCTCCCTGAGCCTGCGCCGCGTCTTTGTACTGCATGACAGGGCGCGCTTCTGTGTACTCCGCCGGGTGCCATCCTTCCAGCATCACGTCCCTCGCGCAGGAGGATGCCACCTCGCCATGCTCATGTCCGCCCAGACCGTCCGCCACAACAAAGATCCCGCTGTCCTCCTCCGTCAGGTATCCGACGGCATCCTCGTTGTACGGACGGCCCCCTGCGTTACTGAATGTTGCTACATCAAATCTCATTTCACACGATCTCCACACGGAAGCTGTTCGCCTTGTCTCCGACATAGAAGGTTTCACCCGCTTTCAAACGGTAGGGCACGTTTGCGTTCAGCTTCTGACCACTCATAAGGAAGGTTCCGTAAGTGGAACGAAGATCGGTCAGCACAAATTCGCCTCCCGTCGCGTCATAGGATATCGAACAATGCTTTCCGCTGATTCCCTCGGTGCCTTCTTTGAACACAATCTTGCAGCTTGCCGGATCCCGCCCGATCAGAAGCGGCGTATCATGCAGGGCAAAGGCCATCCCGCCGTGCTGCACCGTCATGGCCTTCAGCATCGCCTGCTTCTTCGGCTCTTTCTTTTTGCGCATCATCAGCACTGCCGCGATTGCCGCAAGCGCCACGGCAACGATTACAATGATAAGAACCACAGGCACGCCGCCGCCCGCAGACGCCGCCGCAAGATCCGATGCCTTTTGATACGGGATGTTGTTCCTGTCCAGAATACGGATCAGTTCACTGCTGTTGATGGCGTAATAATCCGCTTCGATCTGTTCGCTGTAGGGACTGGTGGAATACACATTGGTGTTAATTCCTATGACAGCCCCCTCCTCCGTCACCAGCGGTCCGCCGGAGTTTCCGTGCTGAATAGTGGCATCGACCGCGATACGCTCAACGCCTTTTTCATTGGCGACAAGGCGGTTAATTGTTCCCTTATGAATGGTTGAATCATGGATACCGTATTTGCTTGCACCGGTAAAATAATTATCCGCGTTACCTGGATAGCCTATGGTTGACACCGTTGCGGTTCCAACCATCGCCTGCGTCGGAATGTCCAGCGCAAGGGCATGACGTTTGTCCGTCGGCTCCCGCAGTTTCAGGACTGCCAGATCCACCTTTTCTATATCACCCGCCACCTCAAGATAGGCTGATTCCCAGTTATTCTCATCGTAATACACGCGCATTTCACAAGACTCAGCGATTATATAGATGTAATAGCGATTTCCGTATTCTTTCTGTTGATAGTATCCGACAAAAAGAATAACTTCGCCGCCTTCTCCTGCTGCATAATAATTCTCCACAACATGCTGGTTCGTCACAATATACTGCGGGTTTTCATCCGTCTTACCGATAAAGAATCCGGAACCTGCACCCCATGGTTGCTCGCCGGGAAAAGATTGCAGTTGTTTAACGACTTGCTTCGTCTGTGTATCGTAAACAACCGCTTCCGCGTTCTTCAACACAAACACGATCGGCACCACACCCCCACGGGCATATTCAATATCCTGCGCATACGCAATCCTTCCGTACGTACCAACCCCCGTCAACAGAATAAACAATACTACGATGAGGGACAGCGCCCTGTGTCCTCTGCTTCTTTGTTTCATTTCAATCCCCTTTCCGTGCTTACGATTCGCACACCACGACCACCGCCGTGTAATTGTCCTGGTTCGGTCTTGCGTATTCCGCAAGCCGCCGCTCCATGTATCCGCAGATGTCCTGCGCAGAGCCTTGTTCCATTGCCTTCTTTACATCATCTTCCATCAGCACGCCGCCCACGCCATCCGAGCAGGCGCAGAGCACATCTCCGGATTTCAGCGGCAGCGGACGCACGCTGTAATCCACGTCATCCAGCCCCTCCATGCCAAGAAATGCCGTCAGCGCACCTGCTTCTTCCCGGTCCTGATAATCGGACGGATCCGCGCTGCCGTCCCGGATGACCTCCATGTAATGCCGGTGGCAGACATTCTGCTCCCGGTTCAGCCGGTACAGGCTCTCATCCCGCAGCAGATAAAAGAAGCTGTCTCCTACGCTGACGAAATACAGTCCTTCCCGGCAGATGATACCCGCCACCACCGTGGAGCCGCCGTCGCCACCGATGACCGCTTCCACCTCCGCGGATGCGGCAAGGACAGACTCCTTCAGCTGCCACGCCGGATCTTCAGACCGGTCCATGGACAGAAAGCTGTTCCGAAGGAAGGCAACCGCTGTCTGACTTGCCAGCGCACCGTCCTTCATACCGCCCATGCCGTCGCAGACCGCAAAAAACAGTCCCTGCTCCCTGATCTTTTCCGGATCAAAGGCGTTTGCCACGGTAAACGAATCCTCCTGACGCTGCCTGGCGCCAATGCCCTGCAGATTGGCAACGTGATAATGTAAGTCGTTTTCCCGCATTCCGGATGTCCCGTCTTTCGCCTTCACAGATCAGTTCTCCGCCTTTTTCAGCCCGTCCTGCCAGTTAAACTCGTCCGTGCAGAAAGGGAAAAACAAAAACTTGCTCTCGCCGAATTCAATCAGATCGTATGTGTTCAGCTTTGTCGGCACATAGACCGGCTCATCGTTTACATAGATGCTGTTTGTGCTCTCCGCCGGGATCAGATGAAAGGCGTTGTGCTTAACATCATAGGCGAGACGCGCGTGGTTTTCTCTGGAGATCGTGTCGTCCCCCTTGAGGCAGATATCCATCTTTTCGCTGCGGCCGATGGTGTTATTCTTTGCCTCGATCCGGTAATCCCTGCCTTTTTCCTTGCCCTCAACGCAGACCAGCCAGCCGCAGACCGGCTCGGCCTTCATACTTTTTTGCAGAACCGCCACCGTTTTTCCGGTTTCGTTCTCCTTCGCCCGGTAGCTTCCGGGCGCCACTGTCGCCCCCACAACCGGTGCCGGCGTCACGGTACCGGGACCGCCCACGGTTTTCCCGATGGCGGAGTTCCCGCCAAACTCCACGCGGTTCACCCCTCCCTGACAATAGGGACAGGTCTTGTACTGCGCGCTGTCATACAAATGTCCGCTTGCACATTCTGTTAATGCCATAAGTTCCTCCTCCTCCTGATGTATGTTTGTAATTATTATTTGCCCTGGCAAGGGATATCACTCGGTATATGAATAATCATTCTTCGCTGTTATTTCACTCCCGTCAGAATACGCCGCGTATGTATACGGCAACTGGGTAAAAAACAACCGGGAGCCGTCTTCACTCAGTGATACTCCGGCGAGATTATTCTCGGAATCTTCCAGCTTATATAGGATTTCTGCATCTCCTTTCCATTTGTACCGATACAGGTACTGCTCTTTCCTCACTTTTGTCTCTTCGTCATAATCAAACCCATAGTAATAAAAATAGTCTCCGTAAACACCGACCGGGAAAAAGTATTTTTCCGTCACCAGATCAAATCGGTTGTCGTTGTTATTGCTGTTAGTCGCCATATCCTTTGACAGATCAAAGCGCATCATTACCTTCCGGCCGCCGTCACCCTCCCCACTGACATATAAAAGGGTATCCCCGCCGTAAAGAACAGCGTCAAATAAAACATCTTCCGGTAAATCACCGTAATACGCTCTTTCAGAATGTACCTCTTCGAGATCCCCCGCCGGTTGGAAATAAAGCTTCTGGTTGTCCTTCTCACCCTCTATATACACAAGATACCCGTTATCAAAGAAAGTAAACCTTAGGGGTTCCAGTGAACGTGCCCCTAATAAATTGCCGTTTTTCCGATCCGCGCAATAAAGCACTCCTTCTTTGTTGTCATAGATAAAGTAATACTCCTCCGACACAAGCAGATGTGTGGTGTGACCCGCATATTCTTCCAGTTCCGGGACGTCGTTCAGTACACCATCGCTGATTACCACCGCCGCATTATCCTGAGAACGGACAGCGTACAGCAGATCGCCGGCCCTGCTCAGGCATCTTGAAGCATAATATATCTCGCTGTCAGTTTCCGACATGCGAATACATTGGCCATCCCATGTCCAGTTCGACCCTCGCAGCAAATTATTCACATGATTCCCAATAATCACCGGATACAGATTTCTTGTCTCTTCCGCCGCAGCGGTTTCCTGTGTGCTTCCCCCTGTCGATGATGCGCCGCCGGAGGAAGGTTCCTGCGTGCTCTCCCCCGCTGATGAATGGCCTGAAGCGGGTGCTTCCTGTGCGCTTTCCTGCGTGGAGGACGTTGCTGCAGCGCGCTCTTCTTCCTGTACCGACGATGCTGCTGCCGCCACGGCAGAGTTATTTGTGCCAGCGCCCTTATCACTGTTCCCGCCAAGCGCAAACACCGCGACAACAATCGCTGCGACTGCGGCAAGTGCGATTGCGATGAAGGGCAGGAGTTTCTTCGACTTCTTGTCTTCTTTTACGGCTGCCGCTGTCGACTCCGCAGCGGTTGTCCGCACCCCCTGCGCTGCCTGCGGCGCTTCAAAGAAGCGCTGGGAAACCGTTTGTGACGCGTCACCAACCGGCATGGGTGGTGGAACGTCCTCCGCTCCCGTATCCTGCGAAGCCCCGCTTCCTGCCAGCATCGCCGCCTTAAAGGCTTTCATGCTCTGGAAGCGGTCTGCCGGTTGCACATTCAGTGATTTCAGGATGGCAGCCTCCGCGTCTTCCGGCAGGCTGACGCCCAGGGTACTCGGCGTGACAAGGTCATCCTCGTCCATCCGCTCCACGGAATCCGGCGGACGCTTTCCTGTCAGGGCAAAATAGAAGGTCGCTCCCAGCGCATAGATATCTGTGAACGCACCTTGCCTGCCCCGTCTCGTATATTGTTCCTTCGGTGCAAATCCGTGCTTTAAGACGACGTCAAGGCTGCGGCTCTTATCGCCGATGCTGTAGCGCGCAGCCCCGAAATCAAGAAGCTTCACTGTTCCGTCTTTGGTGATATAAATGTTGTCCGGCGTAACGTCCCGGTGAATGATTCCTTTCTCATGTACCGCACCCAGCGCGTCCATGACCGGAATCAGGATTTTCGACGCTTCCTCAAAGGAGAGCTTTCCGCCCCGCTGTTTGATATAGTCGTCAAAGCTTGTCCCTTCGACAAAATCCATGACGAAGTAAGCGGTTCCGTTTTCTTCAAAGTAGCTGTAAATGCGGACGATACTCTCATTTCCGATGAACTTTGCCAGCGTCTCCGCCTCCTGGAGGAAACACTCTCTCCCGTATTGATAACTCTCGCCGCGTTCCCCGGAAAAAGGCATGACAGTGCTTTGGGTTCTGGTCGCCATCGCATCCGGAAAAAATTCCTTGATCGCGACGCGGGCATCAGTTTTGTGATCCCTGGCCTCATAGGTGATGCCGAATCCGCCCTGTCCCAGTACCTTTACAATAATGTATTGCCCTGCGAGAACACTCCCCTCCGGTAATGCCAACGGATATTTTTCGTTCATCTTTTTCACCCCCTAAAACTGCTTATATACTATTCTTTCTTTATTAGAAAGTCAACTATCTGTTTATCTTAATTTCACCATTAGTCACCTTTTCAATTATAAACTTATAGAATAGAATCGGCGGAGGTTGCGTTTCATGGAATTCGGGGAAAAACTGAGAAAACTGCGAAAGGAACAGCATCTGACTCAACTGCAGCTTGCTCAGCGCCTCGGCGTTGTCAAATCTGTTATCTCCTACTATGAGAACGGAGAGCGCTTTCCTTCTTATGACGTTTTAACACGCATTTCCCGCACCTTTCATGTCACAACGGATTATCTTCTGGGGACGGAAACACGTCGCAGTCTTGATGTTTCCGATCTCTCCGATGAGCACATTGCCATTCTGGAAAACATGGCAAACGCCTTGCGCAAAGCCTCCCGCAAACCGCCGCGCAGGTAAGATTTCACTCCCGACTGCCTCCTTCCCCCGTTCTCCGCTTTTCCCACGGGTAGCCCTGTCGCTTAAAGTTGACGGATTGTTTTCACTCTTCACTCTTTATGACAACCGAACGGGGCCGTCGGTTTTATGTTTTTGAAATTTTTTCGAAAAAAGTTTTGTCCGGCTGCAAAAACCTGATAACATCTTGACACTATAACGTCATAGCGTTATAATTTTATCCGGAGTGATGATGATGAACGAAGCGGTTATACAATTGTACCGGCAGCTCGGCATGAGCAAATACGCCCTGGCAAAACGCGCAGGGCTTCCTTACACGACGGTCAATGAAATTCTGAATCAGAAAATCGATCTGAATAAATGCACGGCGGAAACGGTGAGTCGTCTGGCCGCCGCATTGAACTGCCACACCGAGGACATCCTGAACCGCTATCCTGTTATGGATCAGGTGAGCGGCCGGTACAGAGACGTCCGGTATCGTTGGCAGCGCGGCAAGGACAACATGGAACTGCTTTGCCGGTACAAAGGAAAAACCTTCGTGATTGATATGCATCAGCCCTACAGTATTCCTTCGAGAAGGCAATATTATGAACAATTTGCGCTCTGGCAGATTGACGCATGGCTGGAGCAAAACGCGTTTGAAGAAAAGAGCCGGAGGCTGCTTTCGGAGATAAACGATGCTGAGTGAGTATCTGCTGAAGCACAAAAACCATACCTGCGGCCTGATTCTGATCGATGCGGATGACGGAAAGCTCCTGCGTTTCACGGCAACGGACAGCTCAAGAACGCCCTTTCTCGGAAATGCCACGCTTCCGCTGATGAAAAAATGGTGGGAGGCACGTGCCGTACCCGGCAGCAGAAAGATGATGCTCGAACGCATCCGGCAAGCGGGCTGTGAAAACCAGTATGAGTACCTTGCAAAGAATCTGGGGCTGAGCCTTACGGATGCCTGGTGGATCTGCCCTGTGGAAGAAACACTCCGGTGGGAGGATGTCAACTTTTTCAAGGACATTCCGGGACAGGACGAAAAACTGCCCTACCACAGCGCAGATTCTTATGATCCGAACGCTTCTCTGGGCGGACAGATGGATAAATACTGGGATTTAAGCACCGCGCCTCCGACACTCGTCAAAACAGCCTATCGCGCATACGGACAACAGAGCATCAACGAAGCCTTCGCGACCCGTCTGCACAAGGCGCAAAAAACTGAGATTTCCTTTGTCGATTACTCCCTCGAAAAGACGGCGGACGGCGGCATCCGCTCCCGCTGTGCCTTGTTTACATCCGAAAAAACGGAGTTTCTCTCCGCGTTTGAAGTGGTCTCCTCAAAAAAATCAGCCGGGGACCGTTCCGTATATGACAGCTTTATCGATCTCTGTGAGGAATGCGGTCTCCCCCGGGAAGATGTGCAGAAGTTTATGGATTATCAGACCCTGACGGACTTCATCATCAGCAACACGGACGAGCATCTGATGAATTTCGGCGTATTGCGTGATACGCAAAGCCTGCGGCTTTTGGCTCCTGCACCCGTCTTTGATTCCGGGAACAGTATGTTTTACGCGGATGAGCGGAATCATCCTTACACACGAAAAGACATCCTTGCACGCAGCATCACGGCCTTCCACGACAAAGAAGAAAAGATGCTGGCACATGTAAAACACAAAGACATTGTCAAACCGGAGCTGCTGCCCTCTCCGCGCAGTGTAAAGTCTTTTTACGTCAAATACGGCCTCCCGGAAGAACGCGCGGATTTTATCGCAAAAAGCTATGCGGTCAAGCTGGATCTGCTTCACGATTTCCAGCGCGGCATCACCATCTCGCTCTATCACGAAAAGCGGCGTCGCTGATAAAAATAACAGGTTATGCTCCGCCCGAATCCGGTTTTACGATTTTTGAAAAAAAGTGTGAGAAATGATAAAATGAGGAAGAACGAAAAATGTTAATGCCTCTTAGGAGATCAGGCTTGCTTGAACAGGCGCGAAAAAAGGTTTATGTGAGGTGTGTGGCATGGGCACAGACTTGATCATGAAGGAAATGGAAAAACTGTCAGAAAACAAAAAACAGGAAGTGTTTAACTTTATACTGTTTCTAAAGACAAGACCCGATATGACGACAACGTCCGGCGAAGTAAGCGGAAAACATCGCTCTATTATTGGACGCGCAAAGGAAAAAATCACGATGGCACCCGACTTTAATGATACGCCGGAATGCTTCAAGGAGTATGTGTAATGTATTTGTTGGATACCTGTACATTTCTTTGGGCGTTAGATGACTCCGCAGATCTTTCTGTCAAAGCGAGATCGATTATTCAAGAAGGTATTGATATATTTCTTAGTCAGGCGTCTTTATGGGAGATCGCAATAAAAAAAAGCATTGGAAAGCTTGATCTAAAAGAAATGACAAAAGAGCTGGAGCAGTATTGTGCGGATGCTGGCATAGGTATTCTGCCGATAGAAAATCGTTCCTTTGATACGATCCAAAAACTCCCGGTCGGGCGGGCGGACTGATTCGTTTTCTTTTCCAATATTCATA
>JAFZLB010000006.1 GCA_017551665.1 Lachnospiraceae bacterium | reverse complement strand
AGCGCTTCCGCGATGCCCGCGGGGTTCTTGCCGCCGGCCTGCGCCATGTTCGGCCTGCCCCCGCCGCCGCCGCCGATGAGCGGCGCAATTTCCTTGACCAGGTTGCCCGCGTGCGCGCCCTGTTTGACCGCGTCCTCCGTTGCCATGACGACGAGGCTGACCTTCTCCTCCGCCGCGCTCATCAGCACGACGATGCCCGGCGCGATCTTCGCCTTCAGGGAATCGCCGAGATCCCGAAGGCCGTTCATGTCCACGCCCGCACTTTCCTTGGCGATGAGCTTCACGCCCTTCACATCCTGCGCCTCGGCCGCCGCGTCCCCCGCGGCGTTCTTTGCCTGTGCGCTCTTTAAGCTCTCCAGCTCTCCCTTGATGCTCTTGAGTTCCTTCTGCAGCGAGGCGATGCGGTCCGTCAGATTGGAGGGCTGCGTCTTCAGAATGCCCGCCGCTTCCTTCATAATCTCTTCCAGCTCCGCAAAGTGCCGCATGAGTCCTTCACCGGTCAGCGCCTCAATGCGGCGCACGCCCGCGGCGATGCCGGACTCCGCCACAATCTTGAAGGGACCGATGACCTCCGTATTCTTCACATGCGTGCCGCCGCAGAGCTCAATGGAATAATCGCTCATCATCACGACGCGCACGGTCTCTCCGTATTTTTCGCCGAACAGCGCCATGGCGCCGGTCTTCTTCGCCTCGTCCAAAGACATGATCTTTGTCTCGACGGGCAGCGCGTTCAGGATCTCCGTATTGACCATTTCCTCGACGCGCGCGATTTCCTCCGCGGTCATGGCCTGGAAATGCGAAAAGTCAAAGCGCAGATGCTCCGGGTCCACGAGCGAACCCGCCTGCTCGACATGCGTGCCCAGCACCGTGCGCAGCGCCTTGTGCAGCAGATGCGTCGCGGAATGGTTTTTGCAGATGTCCGCGCGGCGGATGCCGTCCACCGTCATCGTCACGCTCTCTCCCTTCGTCAGGGAGCCGGATTTCAACTGTCCGATATGCGCGATCTTGCCGCCCTTTAAGTGGATCGTGTCAAAGACCTCAAAGCGCGCGTCGCCGTCCTCAATGAGACCGGTGTCGCCCACCTGTCCGCCCATAGTTCCGTAGAAGGGCGTCTCGTCCGTGATCACCGTGCCGTGCCAGCCTTCGGAAAGCGTGTCCGTCACGGCATCCGCGGGATCACCCTCCTCCATGTGATTCACGCAGAGCGCCAGAATCTTTGCCTTGTGCGTCAGCCGGTCATAGCCGACAAAGCTGCTGGAAATCCCCGGATCCAGTTCATCGTACACCGTCGCGTCCGCGCCCATGTAATTGCTGACCTTGCGGGCGGCGCGGGCCTTGCTCTTCTGCCGCTGCATCGCTTCTTCAAAGCCCTTTTCGTCCACGGACAGTCCCTGCTCGGACAAAATATCAATCGTCAGATCCAGCGGGAAGCCGAAGGTGTCATACAGGCGGAAGGCCTCTTCGCCCTTCAGCTCCTTGCCGCCCTCCTTTGTCAGCTGTGCGGAGAGCTCGGAAAGAATCTTTAAGCCCTGGTCAATCGTCGCCGCGAATTTGGATTCTTCCTCCCGCAGCACGTTGAGAATGAAATCCTGCTTTTCCGCAAGCTCCGGATAACCGTCCTTGGAGCCCTCGATCACAACGCGGCTGATGTCGGTAAGGAAGGCCTCCTGTATGCCAAGCTTCCTGCCGTGACGCGCGGCGCGGCGGATGAGACGGCGCAGGACATAGCCCCGGCCCTCGTTCGAAGGCATAACGCCGTCGGAAATCAGAAAGGTGGCGCTGCGCATGTGATCCACAATGACGCGAACGGAAACATCCGTCTCATATTCCTTCGTGCCGGGCTTCGCGTTGCCGCCGTAAGTCACCTTCGCAATCTCACAGACCTTGTCGCGGATGGCCTTCATCGTGTCGATGTCAAAGACGCTTTCCGCGTCCTGCACGACAACCGCAAGGCGCTCTAAGCCCATGCCGGTATCAATGTTCTTTTGCGTAAGCTCCGTGTAATTGCCCTTGCCGTCGCCGTCAAACTGCGTGAAGACGTCGTTCCAGACCTCGATGTAACGCTCCGCGTCCTTGCCGACAAGGAAGCCCGTCGTGTTCTCGTATTCCTCGATCACGCCGCTCTCGTAGGCCTCGCCGCGGTCGTAATAAATCTCGGAGCAGGGACCGCAGGGACCCGCGCCGTGCTCCCAGAAGTTATCGGACTTGCCGTCGGAACCGCGCCCGAACTTTGTAATGCGGGAAGGGTCCACGCCGATGTCCTTTGTCCAGATCTCATAGGCCTCGTCGTCATCCATGTAAATCGAGGGATAGAGACGGTCGGGATCCAGGCCCGCGTCCTTCGTCAAAAATTCCCAGGACCAGCGCAGGGCTTCCTTCTTGAAATAATCCCCGAAGGAAAAATTCCCGAGCATTTCAAAAAAGGTCAGATGCCGCGCGGTCTTGCCGACATTGTCAATGTCACCGGTGCGGATGCACTTCTGGCAGGTGGTCACGCGCTTTCTCGGCGGAATCTCCTGCCCGGTGAAATACGGCTTCAAGGGCGCCATGCCGGAATTGATGATGAGCAGAGAATTGTCATTCACCGGCACCAGCGAAAAGCTTTTTATTGCCAGATGCTCCTGCCGTTCAAAGAAGGAAAGGAACATCTTACGCAGTTCGTTTACGGAATAGGACATGGTTTTCTCCCCTTAAAAATCAAACTTCCCGTGGAAATAAGCGACAAGTTCCTCAATCGGCACACGCTCCTGCGCCATGGAATCACGCTCGCGCACGGTCACGCAGTGGTCTTCCTCGGAATCAAAATCATAGGTCACGCAGTAAGGCGTGCCGATCTCATCCTGTCTGCGGTAACGTTTGCCGATGTTGCCGCGGTCGTCATATTCGCAGTTGTAATGCTTACAAAGCGCGGCATACACCTCCTCCGCTTTTTCGCCAAGCTTCTTCGACAGCGGCAGCACACCGATCTTCACCGGCGCCAGGGCCGGATGGAAGCGCATGACGACGCGCAGGTCTCCGCCCTCAAGCGTCTCTTCGTCATAAGCCGCGCAAAGGAAGGCCAGTACCATGCGGTCCGCGCCGAGCGAAGGCTCAATGACGTAAGGGATGTAGCGGGTGTTCGTCTCGTCGTCGAAGTAGGTGAGGTCTTCGCCGCTCGTGTTCTGGTGCTGTGTCAGATCATAATCCGTGCGGTCGGCGATGCCCCAGAGCTCTCCCCAGCCGATGGAGGGGAAGGTGTACTCGATGTCCGTCGTCGCGCGGGAATAATGCGAAAGCTCTTCCTTCGCGTGATCGCGAAGCCGAAGCTCCTCTTCCTTCATGCCGAGGCTGTACAGCCAGTCCACGCAGTAGTTGCGCCAGTAATCAAACCACTCCAAATCCGTATCCGGCTTGCAGAAGAACTCCAGCTCCATCTGCTCAAACTCTCTCGTGCGGAAGGTGAAGTTGCCGGGCGTGATCTCGTTGCGGAAGCTCTTGCCGATCTGGCAGATGCCGAAGGGCAGCTTCTTGCGCGAGGAACGCTGCACGTTTTTGAACTGCACGAAAATGCCCTGCGCGGTCTCGGGACGCAGATACACCGTGTTCTTCGCGTCCTCCGTCACGCCCTGGAAGGTCTTGAACATCAGGTTGAACTGACGGATGTCCGTGAAATTGTGCTTGCCGCAGGTCGGGCAGGGCACGGCATGTTCTTTGATGAAGCCCATCATCTTCTCATGTGTCCAGCCGTCCACCGCGCCGTCCAAAGCAATGCCCTTCTCCTGCGCGTAATCCTCGATCATCTTGTCCGCGCGGAAGCGTTCGTGGCATTCCTTGCAGTCCATTAAGGGATCCGCGAAATTCGCGAGATGCCCAGAGGCCTCCCAGGTCCGCGGGTTCATTAAAATGGCGCAGTCCACGCCGAGGTTGTACGGGTTTTCCTGCACAAACTTCTTCCACCAGGCGCGCTTCACGTTATTCTTGAGTTCCACGCCCAGATGCCCGTAATCCCAGGTGTTGGCCAGTCCGCCGTAAATCTCCGAACCGCGGAAGATAAAACCGCAGTCCTTGCAATGCGCCTGTATGCGCTCCATGGTCTTTTCCGATGCTTTCATTGCCTACTCCTTATATGGTGTTTTTTCTCATAACCTTACTATTATAAGGGAGTCAGCGCCTTTTTTCAATAACGCACTTGCAATCAAAATCGGTCGTGAAGTGAAAAAGTAAATTCCACTCTGAAGGGGGCGAAGTGGAAACAAGTCTTGCAGGCATTTCCACTTGGAAATTACTCTTACGCCCTATCGCCTTATTCTTCTTTTGTCTATTCTCGTGTATAGTAATTCATGTT
>JAFZLB010000064.1 GCA_017551665.1 Lachnospiraceae bacterium | reverse complement strand
GCTCCGGCAGCAGGAGGCACGCCTGTCACGGCACCGATGCCCGGCAACATTCTGGATGTGCGCGTCTCGAACGGCCAGTCCGTCAAGAAGGGCGATGTGCTGATGGTGCTCGAAGCCATGAAGATGGAGAACGAGATTATGTCCCCCTGCGACGGCGCGGTGCAGGGCGTGAACGTGTCGAAGGGCGCGTCCGTCCAGTCCGGCGAACTCCTGTGCACGGTCGGCTGAGACAAAAACTGCTGACGCGTTAGCATAATCGGAGGGACAACCACATGCTGGAATTCATACAAACTACCGGATTTTATCAATTATTCGGGGAGTTCATGAACGGCGGCTGGAAGAGCCTGATCATGATCTGTGTTGCCTGCTTCCTGTTATGGCTGGCAATCCACAAGGGCTTTGAACCGCTGCTTCTGGTCGGCATCGCGACGGGTGCGCTGGTGACGAATCTCCCCGGTGCCAATCTGTATCACGTTGCGATGTGGGACGCATACGCTTACGAATGCCCCTACGACGCGGCGAACGACGCCATATTATATGACGTCGAAAACGGCGTGATTATTGATGAGGCGACGTACATTGCTTCCTTGCCGGAAGGTGCGGCGGAGCCGGAGATCATTGATCATCTTTCCTTCACGGACATCATTCATCACGGCGGACTGCTGGATATTCTTTATATCGGCGTCAAGGCGGGGCTGTATCCCTGTCTGATCTTCATGGGCATCGGCGCGATGACGGACTTCGGACCGCTCATTGCAAACCCGATCTCGCTGCTGCTCGGTGCGGCGGCACAGCTGGGTATCTTCATGACCTACTTCGGCTGTGTGCTCTCCGGGCTCTTTACGCAAAAGCAGGGCGGCGCGATCGGCATCATCGGCGGTGCGGACGGACCGACGGCCATCTTTACCGCCACGCGCTTAGCGCCTGAACTGCTCGGCGCGATCGCGGTTGCGGCGTACTCCTACATGGCACTCGTGCCGGTCATTCAGCCGCCGATCATGAAGCTGCTCACATCCGAAAAAGAGCGCAAGATCAAAATGAAGGAGCTGAGGCCCGTTTCGCAGAAGGAAAAGATCGTGTTCCCGATTGCGGTTATCATCTTCGTCTCGCTTCTGGTACCGAGCGCGGCACCGCTGGTCTGCTGCATCATGTTCGGTAACCTGCTGTCCGTCTGCGGTGTGACGGAGCGTCTGTCCAAGGCGGCGCAGAACGAATTGATGAACATCGTCACGCTCTTCCTTGGCATCAGCGTGGGCGCGACAACGGTCGGCGAGCGCTTCTTAAGCGCACAGACGCTGGCGATTCTCGGCATGGGCATCGTGGCCTTCGGCTTCGGCACGGCAGGCGGCGTTGTCTTTGCCAAGATACTGAACCTTTTTGTGAAGAACAAGATCAATCCGCTGATCGGCTCCGCGGGCGTTTCCGCCGTGCCGATGGCGGCGCGCGTATCGCAGAAGGTCGGGCAGGAAGCGGATTCCTCCAACTTCCTTCTCATGCACGCGATGGGACCGAACGTGGCTGGCGTCATCGGAAGCGCCATTGCTGCCGGTGTGCTGATTTCTTTACTTGGTTAACGACAGGAGGATTTCCTTATGATCAACGATCTGCCTTTTGCAAATGACAAACCCTTATGCATCACGGACACGATTCTCCGTGACGCCCATCAGTCCCAGGCCGCGACGCGCATGCGCATCGAGGACATGATTCCCGCGCTGGAGCAGCTGGACGAGATCGGCTACTGGTCCCTGGAATGCTGGGGCGGCGCCACCTTTGATTCCTGCCTGCGCTTCTTAAACGAAGACCCGTGGGAACGCCTCCGCACCATCCGCAAGCACGTCAAGAAGACGAAGCTGCAGATGCTTTTCCGTGGCCAGAACATTCTGGGCTATAAGCATTATGCCGATGATACCGTGGACCGCTTCTGCGCGAAGTCCATTGAGAACGGCATTGACGTCATCCGCATCTTCGACGCGCTGAATGACAAGAAGAATCTGGAAGCCGCCATCAAATCCACGAAGAAATACGGCGGCTGGGTCGAGGCGGCCATGAGCTACACGATCTCTCCGATTCACGATGAAGAGTATTTCGTAAAGCTCGCGGTTGAGCTGGAACAGATGGGTGCGGATTCCATCTGCATCAAGGACATGGCCTGTCTGATTCTGCCGGAGGTCGCGTATTCTCTGGTGAAGAAGCTGAAGGAAAAGGTCAAGGTGCCGATCCACATGCACACGCACAACACCACGGGCACCGGCGACATGGTGAACCTGATGAGCGCTTACGCCGGCGTGGATATCGTGGACTGCGCGCTTTCGCCGCTCGCGAACGGCACGGCGCAGCCTTCGACGGAATCCCTCGTCGTCACGCTGCAGGGCACGCCGAGAGACACGGGCCTGGATATCAAGAAGTTCTCCGAGCCGGCGAAGCATTTCCGCAAGGTCGCGGAGGAGCTGGTGAAGCGCGGCGATTTGAACCGCAAGGTGTTGAACGTGGACACGAACACGCTGCTCTACCAGGTGCCGGGCGGTATGCTTTCGAACCTCATGGGACAGCTGCATGACGCGGGCAAGGACGATCAGCTCTACGACGTGCTGGAAGAGATCCCGCGCGTGCGCAAGGAGTTCGGTTATATTCCGCTCGTCACGCCGACCAGCCAGATCGTCGGCACGCAGGCGGTCATGAATGTCATCGCCGGCGAACGCTACAAGATGGTGCCGAAGGAATCCAAGGCGCTTTTGAAGGGCGAGTACGGTACCGTGCCCGGTGAGATTGACGAGACCATCCGCAAGAAATGCCTGACGGCGGAGGAACTGAAGAACATCATCACCTGCCGTCCGGCGGATCTGATTGAGCCGGAGTTTGAAAAGTACAAGGAAGAGTACAAGGACATCTGCAAGACAGATGAGGATGTGCTCTCCTGTGCGCTGTTCCCGCAGGTCGCCCCGAAATACCTGAAGTGGCGCGATGATCCGGAACACAATGAGCCGCCGGCCAAGCCGCTGGCGCAGCTCATGGCGGAGAAGGAAGCGGCCGGGAAGGCTCCCGCTGCGGGCGCTGCCACGGTGCGTACGCTGGTGATCGAAGACTTAAGCGCATAACAGGGAAAGGATGATAAAAGGCACGCGGATCATCGGGACACGCGTGCCTTTTTATATCATTGGTATATGGAAAACGGGGAAATCAAAAACGAGAAACTGAATCTGCCGCAGACGATTAAGATCGGCTTTGCCTTTCTGGCCATCAGTGCGTTCTGGCAGCTGTACAACGGCGTCATCCCGCCCATCCTGACGAATACCTTCGGCATGAGCGAGACCTCGTCCGGCGTGATCATGGCGATGGACAACATCCTCGCGTTGATTATGCTGCCGCTGTTCGGAACGCTTTCCGACCGCTGCAAATCGCCGATGGGAAGACGCAAGCCCTTTATTCTGGTGGGTACCATCGCCGCGGTGGCCCTGATGCAGATCATTCCGCTGATGGACAATCAGTACGCGGCCACGGGGCTGGTGGGCTTTAAGGTGGCGTTCATTGTTGTGCTGATGCTGCTGCTCATTGCGATGGGCACCTACCGCTCTCCGGCGGTGGCGTTGATGCCGGACATGACGCCGAAGCCCCTGCGTTCCAAGGGCAACGCGATCATTAACCTCATGGGGGCGCTGGGTGCGATTATTTACCTCATCGTGACGGCGCTGCTGTATTCCGGCAAGCTCTTCATGGATGAAAAGGGGCATGTGGACTATACACTGCTCTTTGTGATTGTGGCGCTGCTGATGATCGGCGCGCTGCTGGTGGTGATGCTGACGGTGAAGGAACCGACGCAGGCAGAAGAGGCAGTCACGATGATGCCTGACGGAGCGGCCCCTGAGCCCGTCGAAGGGGCGGTTGTTGAGGCGATGTCTGACGGGACTCCGGTTCCTTCGACAAGCTCAGGAACCGTAGCCGAAGCGCAGGCTGAGCCTGTCGAAGCGGCGCCCGCGAAACACAAACTCCCGAAGGACGTGCGCAAGAGTTTCCTCTTCATCTTAGCTTCCATCGCGCTCTGGTTTATGTCTTATAATGCCATCGACACCTGGTACACAAATTACGCGGGACGCGTCTGGGGCATGACGATCGGATCCGCTTCCGCCTGTCTGACGGTGACAACGGTGGGCATGATCATCGCCTTCATTCCCGCGGCGCATATCGCGGTCAAGATCGGCCGTAAGAAGACGATCATCGTGGGACTGATCTTAGAGGTGGTTTCCACGCTGTCCGCCTTCATTTTTACGCTGGTGGCGGACTCCTTGCAGCGGAAGGCCTACCTTGCGCAAATCACCCAGAACACCCTCGGAGAGGACGGGATCTTCGGCGTCGCCGAAATGGAACCCGTCACCTCCATTTTGTTCGGTACTTATGAAGAAGCCAATGCCGTGTATGTCAGCAACGCCTTCCATCCCGCCATGTTCGCGGTCTTCGCGCTGCTCGGCATCGGCTGGGCGCTGATCAACGTCAACTCCCTGCCCATGGTGGTGGACATGTGCGCGGACAGCGATGTGGGCAAATACACCGGTTATTATTATACCGCCAGCATGGCGGCACAGATTGTCACGCCGGTCCTGGCCGGCTGGTGCTTAAGACACTTGGGCTACTTCAGTCTCTTCCTGTACGCCGCACTCTTCATGGGCGCCGCTATTGTAACAATGTGGTTCGTCCGCCATGGTGATACAGCGCACAACACACCAAAAGGACTTGAAGTATTTGAAGAAATGTAACTATGCAAGAAAAACGCAGTGTACGCACAATTGACAGGGTTTACGACAACTTCGCGCTGAGCACGCAGTCGCGGGCGTTCTTTGTGTACGATATCCGCGCGGACTACGCGAGGTGGTCGCAGGCGTCGCTGGAGCAGTTTCCGCTGAAGGGCGAGTACCTCTCGCAGGCGAACGCTGCCTATGAGCGTAATATTCATCCGGATGAT
Organism: Lachnospiraceae bacterium; assembly: GCA_017551665.1. Taxonomy (GTDB): domain Bacteria; phylum Bacillota; class Clostridia; order Lachnospirales; family Lachnospiraceae; genus Butyrivibrio. The sequence continues at coordinate 13,437 of JAFZLB010000064.1, read as the reverse complement.
CTGGAGATATACCGTAAGGCACTGGCGGAAATGAAGCGCGGGGAGCAGCCGCGCTATGCGCTGTCGCTGCGCGCAAAGGATAAGAGCGGCGAATACGTGACCTGCGACTGCAAGGCCTTTGTTGTCAGGGATTACGCGAACCGGCCCGCGTACCTGTCCGTTTCGGTGATGAACCGGGGACGCAACGCGCAGCTGGACACTGTGACGGAACTGCCCAACCGCTATGAGTATTACCGGGCAGTGCGCGAAAAACAGGAGTACAAAAAGAAGACGCTGACGCTGCTGCTCGGCACGACGAATTTTGTTTCCATCAACCGCCTCTACGGTTATGAAGTCGGCAACCGTGTGCTGAAGCTTCTGGTGGACGGGCTGGTGAAGATCATCGGATCCAAGGGTACGGCTTACCGCGCACAGGGCGCGAGCGTCCTTGTGCTGACCCAGGAATATACGGCGGATGCTGCCAGACAACTCTACGCGCAGCTGCGCCAGTACGCACGTTCCGGGATCATTGTCGACGGGGCGCAGATCCCGGTGGAACTTGCGGGCGGTGCGGTGGAACTGGATGACTTTGACGTGGACGAGCATACGGTGTACACCTGTGCCCGCTACGCGCTGGAGCAGTCAACCCGCGGCCGCGGCAAAAATCTCGTCATCATCCGCAATGATCATGTGGGGGATACCAACAAGACGCTTGCGGTCATCAACGCGATGCGGACGGGCATCGTTAAAAACTGCGAGGGCTTTTATCTTTGTTATCAGCCGCTGGTCAGCGCACAGAGCAACATGTTAGAGGGCGTGGAGGTGCTGCTGCGTTATGAGAATCCGAAGTTCGGACGGGTGGCGCCTTCGCTCTTTCTGCCGGCACTGGAAAAGGACGACGAGTTCAGCCGCCTGGGTTACTGGATTATTGAGCAGGCCTGCAAAGAAGGAAAGGAGCTGCTGACGCTCTTCCCGGATCTGATGCTGCATATCAATTTAGACTATGTGCAGTTGGAAGAGCCGCGCTTCCGTCATTCGATGCTGGACATTCTGAAGCGCACGGATTTCCCCGGAAAGAACATCTGCTTTGAACTGACGGAAAACTGCAAACAGCTGCCGCCGCTGTTCCTGAAGGACGAGGTACTGTTCTTCAAGGGCTGCAACATCAAGACGGCACTGGACGGCAGCTGCATGACAAGCCTGAACCTCATTCGCGAACTGCCGGTGGACATGATCAAGGTAGACAGAGAGATCATTACGGGCATCGAAAGAAATCCCGTGGACCAGTACATGCTCGAAGCCGTCACGGGCTTTGCGCGGAAGATGAACATCCGCGTGGCCATCGAGGGCGTGGAGACGGAGGCGACGAAAAACTTCCTGAAGAAATTCCCCGCCAGTACCTATCAGGGCTTTTATTATTCCGAACCGGTGCGGCTGAGCGAACTGAAGGAACTGCCGCTGTTCCGCGTGTCCAAGGCCTGACAAACAGGAGGAAGCATGACTTTAGAGAGAATAATCCAATTCCGGACATTGCGCAACCGCTTCATGCAGATGCTGGGCATCCGCATGGTGAATGTGGAAGAAGGCTATGCGCTGTGCGAAATGCAGGTGCAGGAAGGTTTCTTAAACCCCAATGATTCCGTGCACGGCGGCGTGATCTTTACGCTGGCGGACGTGGCCGCGGGTTTTGCCGCGCACAGTTACGGCATGCGCTGCGCCACCATGGATTCCACCATCAGCTATCTGGCCCCCGCCATACAATCCAAAACCCTGTACGGGGAGGCAAAGGAAATCAAGCGGGGGAAAACCGTGCTGGTGTATGATGTGTGGGTTACGGACGATACAAAGCAGTTGATCGCAAAAAGCACCATCACATATTTCAATCTTGGTGTGCCGGTGCCGGAGACGGAAGAAGATGAGGACAACTTAAAAAACAAAGGAGAGAATCCTCAGCCGACGTAAAACAAAAAGAGGCCGAAGACAAGCAGGAACAAAATGCTGAGTAAGGTCATGTGTTACTCCGCTTCTTCTGCGGCGAGGCAGTCTCTGCAAAGACCGCGGAAGGTGATGATGTGGCCGGTGATTCTGCCGCCGGAGAGCTCTTCCGCTTCTGCCACCAGAACTTCATCGGGCGTGAGCATAAGGTCTTCCACGGCACCGCACTGTTCGCAGATCAGATGCGCGTGATCATCCGTCAGCGGATCAAAGTGTACGGTACCGTCGCCGATCTCAACTTTCGTCAGCTCACCCATCTGCGTCAGCAGCATGAGGTTGCGGTAAACGGTACCAAGGGAGATGTTGGGAATCTCCTTGCGAACGTTCATATAGACAACATCGGCAGTCGGATGATCCGTTCTTGTCTTCATAAAGTTCCGGATGATTTCCCGTTGCCTGCTGTATTTAAGTGCCATTTGGTACCTCTTTCCGTCCTTTTCAGTAATCAGTACTACTATCATATAATAATCCTGTTTTTTGAGAAAGTCAAGCGGGACAAAAGCGTTCCAAAAGGATGCAATTAAATTTAGTAAAAATGCATAGAATATTCATGGTTTTGCGTATATTACTTGAAAAATCTTAACAGATGTCATACAATATACTTTGTTCGCGAATGTGAGCCGGCGCATAAGTGCTGAAACGGCAAAAAAGAATGCCGTTTCCTATAAAGGATGCACACGACCGCATAAGGAAATCTTGCCGCCTTCGGCGACATGCGGTCGGCGCAACGGGCAAACGTAAAACGTTTGCTATAAAAAAAGGAGGTGCCAATGGAATTACAGATTCAGGATCTTGTTTCCTCGATCCGTAAAGAGGGGCTGGATGCGGCAAACGCCGAAGCGGAATCGATTCTTGCCAAGGCAAAGAAAGAGGCCGGGGCAATCGTCGAAAACGCGAAGGCTGAGGCGCAGCAGTACAAGGATACCGCCTCAAAAGAAATTTCCGTTCTGAAGGAAAGCGCCGAGGTGGGTACCGAGCAGGCCAAACGGGACGCGGTTCTCGCGTTCAAATCGGAAATCCAGGCAGAGTTTGAAAAGATTCTCGCGACGGACATCAGCAAAGAAGTGTCCGGCGACGGGCTGGCCAAGCTGATCCGCGCGGCCGTGGCCGGTGAGAATGTCGCGGACTACGCGGTGGAAGTTTCCGAAGTGAGCGACAGGCTCAAAAAGGAACTGGCCGAAGAGATTAAGAACGGACTGGAAATCAGACCGACGAAGGGCGTCCAGCAGGGCTTCAAACTGGCGGCAAAAGACGGCTCCGGCTTCTTTGACTGCACGGATGAAGGGATCATGGAAATGCTGATGCCGCACTTCAGAAATCTGGAGTTTTAACGGGAGGGAACGGTATGGCTTCGTATTACTATCTGGTATCAAGCCTGCCCGAACTCAGAGCAGACGGGGAAATGCCTCTGACCTATGAGCAGTTCCTCAAGCTCTGTCAGTCCAACGTGAGCGAAGAAAATTATCATCGGCTGGAAAACCTGACCCTCGCGTCCGACGACGGACCGCTGGTCAGGGAATGGGGCAGCTTCTACCGGATGCTGATCAAGGAACTGGCGCATCAGAGAAGCTTAAACCTCGGCAGGAGTTACACCGCAGTGTATGAAAAGGACGGCCTGATTTCGCAGGCGGTATCGGCGGCAATGTCCGCGAAAAATCCTTTGGAAGCGGAACGCATACTTCTGGAATACGAATTCGACACGCTGGATTCTCTCGTGGGACTGCACATGTTCGATGATCATGTGTTGTTCGGATATGCGATCAAGTTAAAGCTTTTGGAACGTATGACAAGCTTTGAGCAGGAAAAAGGGAAGAGCGAGTTCACGACTCTTCTCGACGGCATACAGCAAAGCGTATACAGTTTATAACAGGAGCCTTATATGAAAACTGAAACAGGATATGTCAGCGGCGTCAACGGAAACCTCATCAGCGTGGACTTTGAGGGTTCCGTCCGCAAAAACGAAGTGGGCTACATCCTCGTGGATGACAAGCGCCTGAAAGGGGAGGTCATCCGGATCAGAAACGGCGTCATCAGTATGCAGATCTATGAGATGACGGACGGCATCAAGGTCGGCGACGAGGTGGAATTCACCGGGGAGCTGATGAGCGTGGACTTAGGTCCAGGACTGCTGTCGCAGGTCTTTGACGGTCTGCAGAACCCGCTGCCGGCGCTCGCCGAAAAAACGGGATTCTTCCTGGAAAGGGGCGTTTATCTTGACGCCATCCCGGACCGTGACTGGGAGTTCACGCCGACGGTTCAGCCCGGAGACAGCGTGCGCGCCGGTTCCACGATCGGCACCGTGCCGGAGGGACTCTTTACGAATCACATCATGGTGCCCTTTACGCTGAAGGGCGATGACTGGAAGGTCAAGACCGTCAAGGAAGCCGGCACCTATAACGTGCACGCAAATATCTGCACGATCGAAAACGGCAGGGGCGAGACAAGGGATCTCACGATGGTCTTCACACAGCCCGTCAAACAGGCCGTGAAATGCTACGAAGAAAAATTAAGACCGACCGAACCGCTCGTTACGAAGCTGCGCTGTATCGACGGCTTTTTGCCGGTTGCCAAGGGCGGTACCTTCTGTACACCGGGACCCTTCGGTGCGGGCAAAACCGTGTTGCAGCACATGCAGGCGAAAAACTCCGACGTGGACATCGTGATTGTGGCGGCCTGCGGCGAACGCGCCGGTGAGGTCGTGGAAGTGCTGACGGAGTTCCCGGAACTGGAAGACCCGAAGACGGGCCGCTCTCTCATGGAACGTACCATTATTATTTGTAACACATCCTCCATGCCGGTTGCGGCAAGAGAAGCTTCCTGTTATACGGCGGTGACGCTGGCGGAGTATTACAGACAGATGGGTCTTGACGTGCTGCTGCTGGCGGACTCCACAAGCCGCTGGGCACAGGCCATGCGTGAGATGAGCGGACGTCTGGAAGAAATCCCCGGCGAAGAAGCCTTCCCCGCATACCTGGAATCCACCATCGCTTCCTTCTACGAAAGAGCCGGCAAGGTGCGCCTGAAGGACGGCAGCATTTCCTCCATCACCATCGGCGGAACGGTTTCTCCCGCGGGCGGTAACTTCGAAGAACCCGTGACACAGGCGACGCTGAAGGTCGTGGGCGCGTTCCACGGTCTGTCCAGGGAACGCTCCGATGCCCGTAAATATCCGTCGATTCACCCGGTGGATTCCTGGTCCAAGTACAAGGGTGTTATTGACATGGACCGCGTCGAAAGAGCGAGAGGCATGCTGATCCGCAGCATCGAAGTCAACCAGATGATGAAGGTCGTCGGTGAGGAGGGTACCTCCAATGATGACTACGTCATCTTCCAGAAGGGTGAGCTGCTGGATGCGGTCTTCCTGCAACAGAACTCCTTTGACCCGATTGACGCGGCCTGCGTACCGGAACGACAGAACAAAGAGTTTGATCTCCTCTATGATGCCATGACGCAGACCTATGATCTGCCTGATAAAAAAGATATCCGCCAGTTCTTCAACCAGCTGCGTCAGGAATTTTTGGACTGGCACGGAACGGAGTTTGAATCAGAAGCGTTCAAGGCACAGGAAAAGAAGATTTCTGATCTGTATATGTCAAAGGTCGCCCGTTAGGAGGTCGGAACATGCAGAAGGTATACACAAAGATTGAATCCATTGTCGGTAACGTCGTCACCGTCCGCGCGAAGGGGGTGCGCAACGCGGACCTTGCGATGGTCGGCGACAGTTACGCCAACGTTATTAAACTGGACGGGGATCTGGTTTCCCTTCAGGTCTTTGCCGGCGCACAGGGTGTCAGCACAACGGATGAGGTGCGTTTCCTCGGAAGACCCATGATGGTGTCCTTCTCGGATCACCTGCTGGGCCGCATTTTCAACGGCGCGGGCGTGCCGAGAGACAACGGTCCCGCGCTGACGGAAAACATGATTCCCATCGGCGGCCCCTCCTTTAACCCCAGCAAACGTACCCTGCCGAACAAGATGATCCGCACGGGTATCCCCATGATTGACGTGTTCAACACCCTGGTGGAGAGCCAGAAGCTCCCGATCTTCTCGATCTCCGGTGAGCCTTACAATCAGCTGCTCTCCCGCATCGCCATGCAGGCGGAGGTGGACGTGATCATCCTCGGCGGCATGGGTCTGAAGTATGATGATTACATGGAATTCCGCGACACGCTCGAAAAGGGCGGCGCCATGAGCCACACCGTTATGTTCATTCACACCGCGTCTGACCCCATCGTGGAATGCACGCTGGTGCCGGATATGTCGCTGGCGGTGGCGGAGCAGTTCGCACTGACGGGCAAGCGCGTGCTGGTGCTGCTGACGGATATGACGAACTTCGCGGACGCCCAAAAAGAAATGGCGATTACCATGGAACAGGTTCCGTCGAACCGCGGTTACCCGGGCGATCTTTACAGCTCGCTCGCTTCCCGTTACGAGAAGGCGGTGGATATCGACGGCGCGGGCTCCATCACCATCCTCGGCGTCACGACGATGCCCGGTGATGACGTCACGCATCCGGTGCCGGACAACACCGGCTACATCACGGAGGGACAGTATTACTTAAAGAGCGGCCACATTGAGCCCTTCGGTTCGCTGTCGCGTCTGAAACAGAACGTCAACGGCAAGACGAGGAACGATCACCGCGCACTCATGGACGGTATGATTCGTCTCTACGCGCAGTATAAGGACTCTCTGGAGAAGCGCTCCATGGGCTTCATGATGACGGAGTGGGATGACAAGCTGCTGAAGTACGGCGAACTGTTCGAGACGAAGCTGATGGATCTGTCCGTCAACATCCCGCTCGAAAGCGCGCTGGATCTCGGCTGGGAGATTCTCGCGGAATGCTTTGCGCCGAACGAGACGGGTATGCAGACCGCACTGCTGAAGGAGAGATGGCCGGACAAGAGTGCCGTTGCATAAGGAGTTCTTTGTATGGCGATTAAGCTGACAAAAAACGAACTGAAAAAACAGAAGGAAAACTTAAAGCAGTTCCAACGCTACCTTCCCACGCTGCAGCTCAAAAAGCAGCAGCTGCAGTCCGTGATCATGAAGATCCGGGCGGACCTGGAGGCCAAGGAAGCCGAGCGCGAAAAGATGATCGGCGGCCTGGACGAATGGGTGGCGGTGTTTGCGGAAAATGAGATCTTTGAAGAGACGAAGCGGCTGGAGCAGATGGTGCAGCCGGACAAGGTCATCACCGGTTCGGAAAACATCGCCGGCGTGACGGTGCCGTCCTTCAAGGAGCTGACCTTCAAGGAAATCAATTATGACGTGGAAGAGTATCCGCTGTGGGTGGATACCGCCGTGTTCAAGCTGCGCGATATCGCGACGCTGGACGCCTTTGTGGCGACGCTGAAAAAGCAGTCCGAGCTTCTGGAAAAGGAACTGCGGACGACCTCCCAGAGAGTGAATCTTTTCGAAAAGGTCAAGATTCCGGAGGCCAAGGAAAACATCCGCGTCATTCAGGTGTACCTCGGCGACCAGCAGACGGCGGCCGTGGTGCGCGGCAAGATTTCCAAGAAGAAATTAGAGGCGGTGGTTCAGTAAGAATCGGAGCGCGCGGCTGCGCGTTGAGGGAAAACGATGATAGAGAAAATGAAGAAAGTGCATATCGTCACCTCCGTCTCCGGAAAAGAAGAGATGCTGAAGGGTTTACGGGACATCGGCGTGGTGCACCTTGCGGAAAAGAAAGTTGCGGAACGCGCCGTGACGGACCGCTTTCAGGCGCTGTCCAGAACGGCGATGGCCCTCAAGGAATACGCCGATCCGAAACAGAAAAAGGAGAGCGTCAAGCTCCTGACGGACAAATCCTTTGAGGAAATGTACGAAAAGGTGCGTGGCGCGATCGAGGAAAAGAATACCCTGACGCAGGAAATCAGTGCGGCCAATATGGAGATCGACAGGATTTCGGCCTGGGGCGATTATTCGCCGGAAGAGCTCTCTTCGCTCAAGGAGCACGGATTTGATTTTCACTTCTACCGTATCGGTGACAAGGAGTTTCAGACAGCCCTGCAGGATGAGAGCGTCCGCCTGATCCGCATGGGTGAAATGGATAAACAGAAAACGATTGCAGTGATCGGCGCACTCCCCGCGGAGATTCAGGCAACGGAATTCGCGCTGCCGGAGAAGAGTCTTTCCGCGCTTCGCAAAGAAGTGGAAGACGCAAGCGCGAAGATGCAGGAGTGTGACCGCATTCTGAAAGAGAATTCCGTCTATGAGGGAAGCTTCAAGGCGGAGATGGTGAAGGCGCAGAACGTCGTCAACTTCTCCGAGGCGAAGGAAACGCTCGAAGGGGACGATGATTTCGTCTGGCTTTCCGGCTACGTGCCGGAGACGGATACGGAGAGCATCCGCCGGATGGCCTCCGAAAAGGGCTTTGCCTTTGCGATTGACGATGTCGCGGAGGATGACGAGCAGATCCCGACAAAGGTCCGGTACACGAAGGTTTCCGGACTGATCAAGCCGGTCTTTGATGTGCTGGGTATCTTGCCGGGGTACAGGGAACAGGATATTTCCCTCTGGTTCTTCCTGTTCTTTACGCTGTTCTTCGCGATGATCATCGGTGACGGTGCTTACGGTATTTTGATTCTGCTCGGCACGATTGCCCTGCATGTAAAGCAGAAGAAGATGACGAACATCACCTTCCTGCTCTATGTGCTTTCCATCGGCACGATTATCTGGGGCGCCGTGACCGGCACATGGTTCGGCATGGAGTCCGCCATGAATACGCCATTGCGTCACCTTGTGATCAAGCGCTTTGCGTCCTATCCGGAGGCCTTCGGGCTGCCGGCCTCGTACGCGCAGAACGGCGTGATGAAATTCTCGTTCACAATCGGCGCGATCCAGATGGCGCTCGGTGCCATCTTATCGATCCGAAAAAAGATTGCCGCAAAAGACCTTTCCTGGGTGGCCGATTTGGGCTGGACAATCGCGATCATCGCGATGTACTTCCTGTCGCTCAATCTGGTCATCCATGAAGATATCCCGCTCATGCCCGTCTTCGTCGGCGTCGGCATCGCCTTCTTCCTGGTGGTGGCCTTCGGCGCGATGGCACCGGGCAAGAGTGTGGGGCAGGGCATGAAGGACGGCCTCAAGGACGCGTTTACGGTCTTTCTCAATACGATCAGCTGCTTCGGTAACGTCATGAGTTATATCCGGCTCTTCGCGGTCGGCATGGCGGGCGTGGCGATCTCGCAGAGCTTCAACAACATGGCAGGACAGATGTCAGGCCCTCTGCTGGTTGCCGCGGTGCTGATTGTGGTGGTGGGACACGGACTGAACATCATCATGTGTTTCCTCTCCGTGGTGGTGCACGGTGTGCGTCTGAACGTGCTGGAGTTTTCCGGCCAGGCAGGCCTGGAGTGGACGGGCATCCCCTATGAGCCCTTCCGGAAGATCGGCGAGTGAGCCGACAGAGGTCTTACGTAACTAATGTGAGTGATGTGTCTGACACATTAAAACAAGAAAAGGAGAATGTATTATGAATCTTGCACTTCTTGGTATGGCTGCAGCTCTTGGTTTATCCGCTACCGGTTCGGCATTCGGCGCGGGCTTCGCCGGCATGGCGTCGGTGGGTGCCTGGAAGAAATGCTATGCCAGCGGCAAACCCGCCCCCTTCATCATGATCGCCTTCACCGGCGCACCGCTGACACAGACGATCTACGGCTTCCTTCTGATGAACTTCATCAAGGGTGTCGAGAACATTGATCCGGGTCTGGCGCTCGGCTGCGGTATCTTCGGCGGCTTAGCGATCGGTATGTCGGCGCTCTTCCAGGGGAAATGCGCGGCGGCCAGTGCGGATGCTTTGGGTGCGACAGGTAAGGGTACCGCGAACTACTTCATCGTCATCGGTATCGCGGAAACGGTCGCGCTGTTCACGCTCGTGTTCTGCCTGCTGCTGCTCGGCTGATCCGGCGCTGCCTGAAAAAGAACAAAACACGGTTCCGGAACGGATGCCGGAGCCGTGTTTTTTGACGCTTGAGACAGGGGGAGGAAAGGACATTCATAATGAAAACAAGAATAATCATCGATTCAACGGCGGATCTTATGCCGGAGGACAGAGCGCGCGCGGATGTCGTTCCGCTTTTTGTCCGTTTTGGCGATCGCGAATATGTTGACGGTGTTACGATTGACCACAAAACCTTTTATGAAAAGCTGGTGGAAAGTGACGAGTTGCCTACTACCAGCCAGGGGACACCCGACGCATTTATTCAGGCTTACGAAAAGGTAAAGGCGGACGGCGACAGTGCTGTGGTGATAACACTCTCTTCAAAGCTTTCCGGCACATATCAGAGTGCAATGACGGCCGCAAGTGATTATGACAATATCCATGTAGTGGATGGCGGCAGCGCCACGATTGGTGGTGGTATTTTATGCGAGATGGCGCTCCGGCTCGTGGATCAGGGACTGTCTGCGGGAGAGATTGCCGAAGCACTGGAGGAGGAAAAGAAAAAAGTCATTATCGTAGCATTGGTCGGCACGCTTGAATATCTGAAAAAGGGCGGGCGCCTTTCAAAAACTGCCGCCTTTATCGGTACCACGCTCAACATTAAGCCTGTAATAGCCCTTGCTGACGGAGAAATCAACATCCTGGGCAAAGCGCGCGGTTCAAAAATGGGCAATAATCTTCTTGTGCAGGAAATTGAAAAAGCCGGCGGTGCCGATTTCTCAAAGCCTGTACTGCTCGGATACTCCGGAATTTCCGATGCGCTGTTACAAAAGTATATAGAGGACAGCAGACACCTCTGGGAGGGAGGTCTGGAAAAGGTTCGTTATACGACCGTCGGCAGCGTCATCGGGACGCATGTCGGTCCGGACGCGATTGCCGTGGCGTTTTTCAAAAGACGTGTGTAAGCTTCTGATACCTGACCTTTGGCAAGCGGGAACGCCGCATTGCGGAATGGGATACGAATCCGTGTTTTTTTGACGATTAAGACAGCGGCCGGAAATCAGCCCTGCTCCCGGATATATTCAAATTTTAGGATGCGGAAAGGCTTCTGAGAAGTGCGGGAATATCGTTTGAAAGAGTGTCGTAGACAATCTTCAGATCAAGGCCGCCATATTCGTGAACAATCTTGTTTCTTAAGCCGTATACGTCAGACCACGGGACCTCCGGCTTGCCGGCGCGGAATGCATCCGTCAGTTTTTTTGCGTTTTCGGAAATCTGAATCAGCCGGAACATCATGGAATCCTGAAGAATTTCGTCTTCAATAAACACATCATATGTCAGCCCCTGCATGTGGCGCCGAATGAAGCTGACATCGCGTATCATTTTGTCGGAGTAGTACTGATCGTCCTTGATATTATCCATAAATTTTAATTCCGTCCTTTAGGATTTCTTCCAACAGTTCCTTATTCTCGCAAAGCTGGTCTGTGGTGACCAGGTCAATGTTTTTCTGTAAGGTTTGCCGGATCTTATCTACCAACCCGAAAACACGCAGACCGGAAAGGTCGGTCGCAACAAGAAGATCGACGTCACTGTTTTCTTTTGCGCGTTCTTTCGCGTAGGAACCAAACAGGTAGGCAAAGGAGATGGGATATTCCTGAAAAACCTGATTGCAACCTTCCTTGATGTCCGAAAGGGAAAGGATGCCGTGCGTTTCATCAAGGGGATAAAGTGCATTCAGACGGTCAATCATGTATTGATATTTAAGGCTGCCTTCTTTTTCCGGATCATTTTCATAGCTCTTGTAACTGCGCAGTGACACCCTTAGCTGCTCCGCAGTCTGTTTTTGTGTCAGATTCCTATTTTTGCGCAGTTCCTTTAACTGTCCGCTCATACTGCAATACCCCTCAGATACAGTATACCAGAAATGCACTCAAAGTCAACAAAAAGTGCAAATATTGCACCGAGGAAAGAAAAGTGATGCACGATTTGCACCATCGCTAATTTATAGAGGCCAGAACATTGCGGAGATCCGGGTGGCACACGTACATTCCCTGCAGGAACTGAAACTGTGATGGTTTTTTAGTCAATTAAAAACCAAACGTATGAAGACTTGTGGTAGGTGGGACAATTCATCCCACTGTAATAGAGTCACCCCTGCTCCCGGAGATACTCCACCAGCAGCGGAATCGCACAGCGGACTTCGCCGCGGCGCGGGGAGATGATGATGCCGGCGTCGAGAAGTCTCCGGCGGTAATTGTTCACTTTATCCGGCGCGGAGTGCATCGCTTCGGCCACCTCCCTGATGGGGGTGTTTCCTTCGGGAGAAAGGGATGCGAGAAACGCGCGCTCCACATCTGTGAGAGATTCCGCTATCGCAACGCAAACACCGTTTTTGTAATCCGCTTCTGCTGTCTGAAGCGCCTTTGTCAGATGTGATTTGGTGAGACGACCGTCGCTTCCGGCATAACGTGTCATGTAATGCCCGATCAACTGCATGCGGTAAGGTGACCCTTCGGCAGCCTCCGCGGCGCGCCATCGGTCGGTATCGGAGACGGTCAATCCGCAGGTCTCAAATGCGTGCAGGAAGAAGGCATCGATCTCTCCGGTCTTAAGATCCGGCAACGAGACTTTTTTTGCACGGTGCAAAAAAGTCAAAACCTTATCGTTCAGCACAGAGGAGACGGCGCCCGGAAGTCCGGCCATGGCGATGGCAACATCCAGACCCGCACCGACCAGCTCCTGGTAAGCGATCGCGAGTTCCCGCAACTCCGGATGGTTTCCCTGTACTTCATCCACCAGGATCAGGATCCCCCGTCCCATCGCGTTCACCTTCTCGGAAAGGCGCGTCAGTTTGTAGGCGAAGCTGTGGCCGCTCTGTTCTTCCTGCGAAAATGACAGATTTGCACTGACCCCCAGCACGCCGATTCCGCCGCCGCTGATCCGCTTTTTTTTGGAAGAGGTAATCCTGGAAGCCTCATATTCGATCTTTTCGAGAATCCGTTCTGACATCCCGTCACCGGAGACGGTAGGAGAGGCAATGATAAAGCCGAGCTCCGCCGCCTTTTCCGCCATGGACAGGAGAAGGACGGTTTTGCCGCTGCCGCGTTGTCCCATGATCAGGGTTGCACGATCCCGGTTTCCCACAGGGCCCTTCAGACCTTCCGCAAAATCATCGATGATTTGCTCGCGTCCGAGCAGGACGGTAGGTTTTCTTCCAAATGACGGCGAGAAGATGTTTTCTTTCGTCATACGCTATGCCTCCTTCAAATAATCTATTTTATCTATAAATATCTATTTTATCTATTAATATCTATTTTATCTATTTATGTCTATTTTATCTATTTGCGGAAAAGAAGTCAATATCTGTGTTCCACGCATGATCAGGGAGATTGCAAGGAACAGCCGGAGACAGGCTCCCTTCCGTTTGCTCCGTGGGAAGAACGAACAAAATGTGACTTTTGTTTTTTTCGGATGTTTGGTAATATGGAAGTGTATGTGAAAAAAATACTGTGTGAAAAGGAGAAAAAACACTTGACGGAGACTCGGGCAGCACATACAATCCTGTCGGACTGGACTGG
>JAFZLB010000063.1 GCA_017551665.1 Lachnospiraceae bacterium | reverse complement strand
GCTGCTTCCGCAACCGCTTCGGGCGCCGCAGCCGCGGACTCCGCTTCCGCTGCGGTCTCAGGCTCCTTCGCCGCTTCGGACACAGCCTCTTCCGCCACGGCTTCCTCTGTTTCCGCCGCGATCGTTTCTTCTTTTAATTCTTCATTCATATCAATCTGTTTCCCCGGTGTCTTCTTCCTCGCTGTCTTCCGCGGCCGCGTCCTCTTCGCCTTCCTCTGTCTCTTCGCCGGTCTGCTCCTGCACTTCCGTTGTCTGTGCCTGCCGGTTCGAGGTCAGTGAAAGCACGATGGTCGAGAATCCAGCGTCCAGACCGGAAATCATCACGCCCAGCATCACGGACAGCAGCAGCACCGCCACCGTCTGCTTAAACGTCTCCTTGCGTGTCGGCCATGTGACCCTGCCGAATTCCTTTTTGACGCCCGCAAAAAAACCGCTTTTGCTTTTCTTTGCTTCTTCCATGGTGTTCTCCCTTATGAATGAGATGTACCCGCTCTGCCTGACAGCTTACTTCGTCTCTTTGTGAGGCGTGTGCTTTCTGCAGAAGGGACAATACTTATTGAACTCCATCCGGTCGGGATGGGTCTTCTTGTCCTTGGACGTGTCGTAATTGCGGCGTTTGCACTCCGTGCAGGCCAATGTGATTTTTGTACGCATCTTTTTTCCTCCACAAAAAAAGACCCTTCGGTCCCCTTGCTTGCCGAAATATAGTAGCATAAGAGGGGATAATTGTCAATCTTGTATATTGACGTGATATCGTTGTTAAACATCTGTTTTTTCGTTCTATTCTGTCTCCGCATGAAGAAAGCCGCAGTACAGCGTCGCGCGGGAGACCTTTTTCCCTTCCGCGTTGCGGATCTCCGCCTTGATCTTCACGCGGGCGAAGCGTTCGTCCTTCTCCTGCACGGTGCCGCTGACGGTCAGTACATCCCCGGCGAAGACCGGCTTCACAAAGCTGACATCGCACTGCTGCAACAGACAGTATCTGCCGGGCAGATACACACCGGCCAGGCGGCTGTACAGCGCCGCGGTGCACAGGCCGTAGAGCACGCGGTCCCGGTAGCCCTGTTCCTTCGCAAAGGCGGCGTCCGTGTGCAGCGGATTGTCATCGCCGCTGACCGCGAGAAAATGCTCGAACCACTCCGCCGTCACCGTCTGCGTGAAGGACGCCGTCATGCCCGTCTCGATGCTTTCTATTGTATAGGTATTCATACCGCCCTCTCCTTCCTTCGCCTTTCGTCTTTCCTCGTTCGTGCCGCGGCCTTCCCGCGCCGCCTCAGTCCGCGGGCGGATTGTTGTCCGCGTCATAGCCCGAAGCGTACGTTTCTTCCATTGCGTCAATGCGCGCCACATCCTCCGCGCTCAGCGCCAAGGACAGCGCCGCGAAATTCTCCCGCATCCGTTCCGGCGTCTTGGAACGGCAAACGGGTGTCAGCCCTTTTGCGCGCACATAAGCGATGCAGATCTGCGCGGGCGTCGCGTCATACTGCGCGGCAATCGAGCGGATCAGCGGATCCTCCGGTGCCGCCGCCTTCTTGCCGAAGGGACGCCAGCCCTGCAAGGCAATGCCCGCGTTTTGGCAGTACGCGACAATCTCTTCCTGCACAAAGCCGGGATGACACTCGATCTGGTTGACCGCGGGCTTCGTCCCCGCACCGCCCTCCGTCAGCGCCTTCAGATGATGCGGCTGAAAATTGCTGACGCCGATCCTTCGCACGCAGCCTTCCGCCAAAAGCGCTTCCATGCCGGCCCAGGTATCCAGATTGATTTCCTGCCAGCCGTCTTCCGTTGCGGGACAGGGCCAGTGCACGAGATACAGATCAAAGTGCGAAAGCTTCATCAGCTTCAGGGATTTTTTGCAGACCTCGACGGTTTTTTCCTTGCCGCGAAAGGTCTTCCAGACCTTGTTCGTCACAAAGAAGTCTTCCCGCGCGAGGCCGGAGGCTTTCAGCGCACGCCCGACATAAAAATCATTGCCGTAGCTGTACGCACAGTCAAAGGCGCGGAAGCCCGCACGCAGCGCTTCTGCCACGGCTGTCGTCGTCCCGCTGCCCTCCGGCAGCCCGTAGGTCCCGAAGATGAGTTCCGGCAAGGCTTCCCTTTCCTGTCCTGCGTTCGTCAAGTCCTGTTCCCCCTCGTCATTCGTCCGCGGCGTCCTCCGAAACGCCGGAGAGCAGCGCTTCCTTTGCCGCCGCCGTTTCCTCCGCGTAAGTTTCATACAGCGCGTCCCATTCCGCGTAAGCCGCGTCCCCGCGATGATCCGCAAGTCCATAGTGCGTCACAATCCGGTCCGCGAGATACGCCGTATATTTTTCCGCGCCGAAAATATTCGTGTGATTGCTGTCGTACATATCCCCGTCAAAATCAAAGCCGATGGATTCCCAGTCGTCGTTGGCGTTCAAAAAGTCCAGGCCGTACGCACGCACCCGCTCTTCCATATAATTATACAGAGCCTTCTCCTCCGCCGTCTGCGGATAA
This sequence comes from Lachnospiraceae bacterium, assembly GCA_017551665.1. Classification (GTDB taxonomy): domain Bacteria; phylum Bacillota; class Clostridia; order Lachnospirales; family Lachnospiraceae; genus Butyrivibrio. The sequence continues at coordinate 47,762 of JAFZLB010000063.1, read as the reverse complement.
TGATGCACGACAAAGAGCACCTGTAAGTCTTTCTCTTTGCAGAATTCCAGAAGCTCCGTCAGAATCTCGTCCGTTTGCTGCGGCAGCGGGCTGACCTCCGTCACGTCGCGATAATCCGTAAACGTCAGCGGTCTCGTCCGCGTCGCGGTGTAAAAGCCCTTGTGGGGATTCTTCTTCACGTTGTCTGCAAAGTCAAAGAAGTCCGTTTCACCCTGCACCAGCGCAAAGGGGATGAAGACCCAGCGGCTGTGATATTTGATGATGTCCGCGTAGTAGGACAGCCGCTCTCCCTCCGGCACACTCGCGCGGATGAGGTCTCTCCTGTTTTCGTTGAAATAAAAGAGATGATCCGTGCCGTTGCGGATGGCGTATTCCGCGTGGAGATTGTCCGTGCCCGTTTCGTAATTGGGGCCGTCCGCGTACTGGAAGGGACGCAGATCGACAATAAACAGCTCCGGCGTCTGCGTCTTCAGCGCCTCGATGATGTAGTATTTGACCGTCCGCGCCGTCATCGTATGATGCGCGAAGTTGTATGAGGTAAAGCCGTAATCATGCCAGGCCTGTAAGGGCGACCAGAAGGTGATGCAGGAGCTGGCACCCACATAGACCACATCCAGCGTGTTCTCTTCCTCCGCGTAAAAGCCCGCGACATTGTCCCGGTTCTGTCCCTTCTCCCGCAGCAGGTAGGACAGGGGCAGCAGCGAATACAGCATCAGCGCGATGACGACAATCGTCAGCAGCGTCAGCACCGGGCTCTTTTTTCTGTTGACCCGCTGTTCCGAAGCCATTCCCTAAAATCCTCCGTAGACAAATTCCGCGGCGTTGTAGCCCGGACCGTAAGCGCCGATAAAAATCAAAATGTACAGAAGCACCGCCGAAAGCAGCACCTGCATGGAAACAGGCCAATGCGCGATCCGCGCGGCCAGGCCGCCGTGCTTTCGTTCGAGATGCGCGTTGATCAGAAAAAGTACAAAGGCAAATCCCATGCCCGCCAGCTGTCCCACGGTGATGACGGTGCCGGACAGCTCCGTGAAGCCCGTAATCTGCGCACTGATTTTCTCCGGTGCCGCGAAAAAGAAGGGCGAGAAAATCTCCTTCAGCGCCGCGAGGCCGTCCGTCACGGAAGGGAAATAAAAGAGCACCGCGCCCACCGCGTAAATCAGAAGCGTCCGGACGCGCTGGAACAGCACAAACCAGGCGGCCTCCGTGTCAAAGCCCGCGTTGATTTTTTTGAACAGCGGCGTCAGCAGATCACCGCTCACGATCACGAGCCAGAACCACACACCTTCCAAAATATAATTCCAGCCGCCGCCGTGCCACAGCCCCATGAAAAACCAGAGGATGAGCATCGCGACATAGGTCGGGATTTTTTTCGCCGCGGATTTGCCGAAGGATTTTTTCAAGCCCTTGCCCATCTTCGCCCAGGTCTTTGTGCGCAGCAGCGGATACATGACGTATTCCTTCAAGAAACGGCCCAGCGTGATGTGCCAGCGCTGCCAGAATTCCTGGATGGAACGTGAGGTGAAGGGCGCGTCAAAGTTTTTCGTCATGCGAATGCCGAAGAGCAGCGCCACACCGGAAATGATGTCCATGCAGCCGGAGAAATCCGCGTAGACCTGCACCACGAAGCAAAGCATCGCGAGCAGGGGAAAGGGCGCCGTCCCGGCCACATCCGCGTGGAGAAAATGCGGAATCAGAAAGGCGAGGTTGTCCGCCAGCGCGATTTTTTTGAAGACACCGACAACAATGCGCAGCAGTCCTTCCCGCAGGTTTTCGGCGTCGAAGCGGTGCTCCGTTTCCAGCGCTTTGCCGAGCTCATCGTATTTGCTGATCGGCCCGGAAACCATCTGCGGAAAGAAGGACGAGAAGAGCGCAAGGCGTCCGAAGTGCTTCTGCGGCTTGCAGATCCCCCAATAGCAGTCGGCAAGATAGGCTGTGAGCTGCAGGGTGTAGTAGCTGATGCCGAGCGCCGCCGGCCAGTTCACACGCCATTGTACCGCCGTGCCGCTAACCGCACCGTAGACAGCGCCGGCGTTCGTCAGCAGGAAGTTCGCGTATTTCAGCGCCGCCAACAGTCCCAGGTTCACAAAGAGTGCCAGGAGCAGCCAGCGCTTCGCTTCCCCTTTTCCTTCCGCCTCTTTTTCTTTGGCCTCACCGATTTTGTTTGCCGCGTACCAGGTCACCAGCGCGGAAAGCGCGAGATAGACGATCGTGTACGGCACGCCCGCAAAACAAAAAAAAGAAACGCTTGCAGCAAGCAGCACTGCCCACTGCAAACGACCAGGAAGAACATAGTATAACAGCAGAAACACCGCCGTTAATGCGTAAAAGGAAGGAGAAACGATCGTCATGGCGTTCCTTTACGTCAGGTGTTTTTTTCCAGAATGTCGCACATTTCGCCGACGTTCTTCATGCCGAGCACTTCCTTCATGCCGAACTTGTAACCGAAGGCTTCTTCGATCTCGTTGATCAGCGTGATGTGCATCAGCGAATCCCAGTCCTCAATATCCGCCGCCGTTGTCTCCTCCGTCAGCTCAATGCTGTCGTCGTCAAAAACGTCGCGGAAGATTTCCGTTGCTTTTGCGAGTATTTCTTCTCTGGTCATACCATTAACCTCCGTATCTGTCCTGCAATCCCCGCGGCGTCCAGGCCGTTCTGCGCGCGCACTTCCAGCTGCGTGCCGTAGCCCTTTGCAAAGGCATTGTCGAGACCGATTTTGTGGAAGGCCGCCTGCGTTCTTTTTGCGGCCAGCACCTCCGCCACCGCCGTGCCGAGCCCGCCGCTGACGCTGTGCTCCTCCACGGTGAAGACGGTCCCGAACCGCTCTGCCGCTTCCCGCACTGCCGCTTCATTGAAGGGATTCAACGTGCAGACATCGACGACTTGCAGCTCCGTCCCTGCTTCGGCCAACGTTTCCGCCGCCGCCAGCAGCTCCGGCAGAATCGTCCCCGTGGCGAACACCACGGCGTCTTTCCCTTCGCGCAGTACCCGGTTCTCGCCCTTCCGTGGCGCGTCGTCTTCATCGTATAAAGCAGGCTCGCCGCCCATGCCGATGCGGATGTAGACGGGGCCGTCGATTTCGTAAGCCAGTCGCACGCACTCCGCAGTACGGACGGGATCCGAAGGCGAAAGCACGGTCAGTCCCGGCATGGCACGCAGAATACCGAGTTCCTCCGTTGTGTGGTGCGTGGGGCCAAGGGTGCTCCAGCCAAGCCCCGTGCCCATGCCGATCAGCTTGACATTTCGTTTTTGCAGACAGACATCATCGCGGATGAACTCCATGGAGCGGTAGGAAAGAAAAGCGCCCGCCGTGTACACGAAGGGAATCTTTCCGCAGCTGGCCATCCCGGCCGCCGCCGCCACCATGTTTTCCTCCGCAATGCCGAAGTCAAACATCCGCTCCGGTAAATGCTGCCGGAACAGATTCTCATAACCGGAACCGCTGTCGGCCAGGAGCAGCTGCACGCGGCTGTCCGCCTCCGCGATTTCATACAATGTCATCAAGTACGACTTTTGCATCTTCCAGTTCCTGCTCCGAAATATCCAGTTCTTCCATAAAGGTCTTCAGTTCTTTTTTATAGGGCATTTTGAAATGCCAGTCCGGATTGTGTTCCATGAGGGAAACGCCCTTGCCCTTCACGGTATGCGCGATGATGACGCGCGGTTCCCCGGATGTATTCTTCTTTGACAACGCCGCCGTCAGCGCTTCGACGTCATGACCGTCTTCCACTTCCTCCACGGTCCAGCCGAAGGCCCGCCACTTGTCCGCCCAGGACGTAATGCGCATGATGTCGGAGGTCAGGCCCATCTTCTGCAGCTTGTTGTCGTCCAGGATGACGGTGAGGTTGTCCAGCGCGAACTTGTGCGCCGCCATGACGGATTCCCAGATCACGCCCTCGCCCAGCTCGCCGTTGCCGACCAGCACATAGACCTGTGCCTCGCTCCTGTCCGACTTCTGCGCCATCGCGCAGCCGACGCCGAAGCCCAGGCCGTGCCCGAGCGAGCCCGTCGCCGCTTCCACCCCCGGTGTTTCCAGCGGATGCAGCTCTCCGCCGAGCGCGTTCTCCACGGGACGGCAAAAGGTCGAAAGCCTCGCGTCACTCAGGACGCCGATGTCGCGCAGCATCACATAAACCGCCAGCGCCGCGTGCCCCTTGCTCAAAATAAAGCGGTCCCTGTCCGGCCAGTCCGGCTCCTGCGGACGGTAACGCAGAATGCCTTTGCGGTACAATACATACATCACCTCCGCAATGGAAAATGCGGAGGCCAGATGTGCCGTCTTATGCGGATACGCCGTCAGAAACATCGCCTTGCGGTATTGTCTCAAAATGTCTGCTTCATTCATGTCATTATTATATCAAAGCGCCCCCGCAATCTCAATCACGTCGCATTGCGGTTGCCAATCCGCAGGGATATCATAACGCCAGCGCGTTGTGCCGGGGGCGTCTGTGCTGCCTGCGGCGGTTGCCGTTGCTCCTGCTGCCGCGTCCGTGCCTCCGTTTCCGGCGGCGTCTTTCTCGTCTCCTGCAGCGGCGGTTGCTGCACTGCCTGTTGCTGTCTCACTCTCCACCTGCGTAAAGCCCCGCAGTTTATAGAAATCCGCCACCATCCCGTTCTTCGCGGTCGGGATGTAGGTGCCGTACATCGTCTTGATGCCGCGTGCCCTGCACTGTTCGTACAGCGCATCCATCATCGCAACTTCCATATCGCGCTTCAAGACCCTGCACGACATCAGGAACAATTCGATGTGCGCGACCACTCCTTCCTCCGCCGTCGGCCCGCCCTGCCCGGCGGCGTCTGTCTCTCCGCCCGAAACCACGTCCTTCTCCGCGACGCCTGCCTCTCCGCCCGAAGCCGCACTCTGCTCGGCAATGCCTGTCTCTTGGCCTGAAGCTGCGCTCTGCCCCGCGGCGGACGCGCTGTCCACACGCGCAATTAGCAGCGCCACAACCCCGTTGTCGCCGAACTTGTCCTTCAGCCTGCCGTAGAGCGTGATGCATGCGGGATCCTCCGCCGCCGCCTTGATTTCTTCCACGGTGAAGCGCTTTGTCGTCAGATTATATTGATTGGATTTGTTCGTCAGCTGTGAAATGCGCTCGTAGTAAACCGGCGCGAAGGGCGCGATCTCCGCCTGCATCTCCAGCGAAAGCAGATAGGCGTGATAATCCGTGAAGCTTTCCTCTAATTTCATGCGCTCCGCGTTTTCCCGGTACATCTGCACGCGCTTCCGGTCATCCTCGGAGAGATTCGTCACCTCAAAATAACCCGCGCGGTCGATGTCGCGGATGTAGTGCTCCGGCGTCGTCAGCGCAGGGGCCGCAACCCCCGGCACATTGGCCGTCACAATCTCCCGCTCCGCCGGATTGTCATCCACGAACACGATCGCGTCCGTGCCGATGTTCATTCCCTTCGCGATTTGCATGACGTTGTCGCTCTTCGGATCCCAGTTCGCCTGCAAATAAAGAAAATCCTCCGGTGCAAGCACGCTGTCCGGATGCGTCAGCCCTGCCCTCGCGTTGTCCTCCGTATTCTTCGACGCCACATTCAGCACAATGCCGATGTCCTTTTGCGCCTTAATATACCGCTGGAAAGCCGTGTAAGCCTCCGCCGTCGCGGTCTCTTCGCCGATCTCGATGCCCTCTTTGCCGTCATCCCCCACAACACCGCCCCAAAGCGTATTGTCCAAATCCAGCACCAGGGCCTTCTTGTTCTTTCCGAAGACGGACTTGATCATGTTTGCGAGGTTGTGGGCCAGATAAGGAACTGCGGAAAGGGCCTGCGCGTACTTGTAAAGATACCATGCCGAAGGATCGCACCACGCGTCCTGCCCGTAGCATGCGGCAATATAGCGCACATCCTGCAAATAGAAGCCTTCATGGGTAGCCGCGTATTCCGCAAAAAACGCGTTGAGCCTGTCAACAAAGTTCACTCTCCCGTGCACGTCGGAAGCGTCACGGTTACCAAGCAAACGGTATGACGGCAGAACAAAATTGTCCTGAATAACAGCACAGTGATGCTTTTCTTTCAACGCTTCCCAGATCCGGACGTATTCCGATGTCACCGCGTCAAGCTTGCCCTGCACTGTCCCGGCGTCATCGGAAAGCAGCGGCCATTCCCGGATGTTCTGCAAGCAGGTATGTAAATAGATGACATCCGGCTGAAACGAGGCAAATTCCTCCTCCGGAAAAAGCGCATCCTCCCGGAAGCGGTTGTACTCGGACTCATAGAAAACAGGCGCAATACCGTGATGCAATAAAAAAAGCTCCAGCACGCGCACCACATCATGCGTCGTCGCGCCCCCCAACACCGCGATTCTCTTCTCAATCCGCTGTGTCCCGTCCGCGAGCAGCTCCTTCCGCAGCCGCCTCGCCTTCTTTACAATATAATCCGCGTCAAACGGATATTCCAGTTCTTTCATAACTGCTATTATAACACGATTTCCCCTCGGGGTGCTTTTTCGATAATTTATCGCACCGCCGTGGCCGGCGATCTGGAAATCTCTCCTTACTTCCGCCGCGCAAGGGATTGTGTACGTGCCGCTGCGTGATGTCGGCAAATATCGATATCCGGCAGCATAAACAAATCCTTCCTGATGATACCCCCTGACAAAATATTACCTTTTTATGTTCTACTTGTAATAATAGTATAAATTATATATTGACATTCTATAACCTTTGTGTTACGATTCATCTGCAACTTGAAGATGCCGGGGCATTATAATATACTGTTCTTGTCAGTATTCCCGGGGTTTTCACAAAGAATGCAATACCTGGTGCAGACACCCGCGAGGAACGAAATGAGTAACAAGGCTAAAATACGTGAAGAAGCCGGGAAGCTGAATCCGATTGACAATGCCATGTTTGTTGAAATGGCACACAACAGGGAGTTTTGTGAGGAAATCCTGCGCGTCATATTGACGGATCCATTGCTTGAGGTATTGGAGTGGGAATCGGAATATGCCGCAGTAAACCGCCAGGGACGCAGTTCACGGATTGACTGCGTATGCGAATTAGGTGACGGGCGTATTGTAGGCGTTGAAGTTCAGCGCGCCGATAATGACGATCATCAAAGGCGTGTCAGGCAGAACAGCGCCCTGTTGACAACAAACTACTCGGAACCGGGCACAAAGTTCATGGATATTCCGGATGTCGTATTTGTCTTTATCGCGGCCTTCGATATCTTTGGCGGAAACAGGCCGATATACCATGTTGACCGTGTGGTGCGCGAAACAAAGCAGGTTGTGTATAACGGTTTTGACGAAATCTATGTGAATGCGCAAGGCCGCGACGGATCGCCCGTTTCAAGGCTGATGGCTGTTTTTACGGAAGATGACACATACGACGACATGTTTCCTGTCACATCAAGTGCAAAACGCAGGTACAAACTTACCGAGGAAGGGAGACAAGAAATGACCGCCGAATTAGAAAAAATGATGGATAAAGAGCGAACGGAAGGACGTGAGGAAGGACGTGAGGAAGGGCGCATACGCGAATTGATTTCACTCGTAACCGACGGTATCATTACGATCGCGCAGGCGGCAAACCGCTTAGGTGAATCCGAACAGGCTTTTTCGCATCGCCTTACACAATGACGGTGGTTGCCATATTCTGCGCTTTTCCCTTTTAGCTAAAGATCTCAAAGATACTCCCGCATCTCCGCCAGCGACGCGTAGATTGCCGTCGGGGTGACATCGGACTTGCGGACGGTCTCCATGTCCGCCTCGCCGCTCAGGACGAGAAATCCCTTCGCGCCATTGCGTGCAGCCGCAGGTGTTTTATACAAGTACCCTTTTGTTCAAAACGTTCGTATCGTTTCTCACGACAATACTCCTCACAAGAAGCTTGATCAAGGGATATCATTTTATACAATGATCTTAGGCTGCTAATCACATTTTCCTCCTGCATAATCTCTTCCTGTCACTGTTCTTTGTAATCTGAGAGTATTCACTTGCATGCAACACCATCTTTATGTTTTCCACGGTGATTTTTTGAATCCCCGCTATCGGTGCGAACACATCCTCCGGATCGGTCACGGTCTTGTCATGAAACCGTTCCGCCTCTGCATCCGCAAGCGTGAATCCCTCACCATAGTTGTTTTTGTAAAGGATTTCGTTCTGGAACTCGGCCAGTGCGTTTTCGGAGAGAGACGCGCGTCTGAGTTGCGGCTGACGCTCCATGATTTCCCACTTGAGTGTCGCAAGCGTATCGCGAAGCTCCGCTGTGCGATGCCAAATCTCCGTTTCGTTCGTTACCGCCTTGCCAAAGCATAGATTCTCTCCGATACTGAAATAATAGTCCGAACCGTACCGCTCCACAGCAATCGGGACGATATCCGCCCCCGTTTCAATCGCCAGCCTTGCTGCACCGGGAAAGAGTTTCATCACCGGAAGATTCGGCGACAAATTCCATGCCGCCTCCGGAAAGATCAGGAGGTTCCCGCCTTTTTGCAGCAGCTCCACCGATCTTGCGTAAGCAATCCGCCTGTCCGTACGATCCAGCGTTTCAAACGGGATGACACCGTTAAAGCGCAGACCATGATACAGAAACATCTGGTACAGCACACCGGGATTCCCCAGCATCAGCCACGCCGATTCCCCGATCACCTGTAGCACTCTCTGGATATCATTCCCGCCGATATGGGTGCAGGCATAGATCGTACCGCTCGCGGTCCTTGTATGCCGATCTTTCACAAGGATGATTTTTTCTTTTTCGCTGATCCGGTCAAGCTCCAGAATGAACGACACCACAAACCGCAGACGCTTACGCCAGCCGATACCGGAGAGCGGCATACATGCTTCATACAGGCGCTTTCGCTTCTCGCGTTCAAGACTTCGGATTTCCGCAAGGGAGTGCTTCTTTTTTCCTGCCATCGGGATTCTTCCCTTTGTTCCTTAACAGTGAAAACAATCCGTTCCCGGTTCACACAGATAACATGATCATCCGGATGCCGGCAAGTCCCTCCACTTCGACAGCGCACGGAGCGGCAAGAACACCTCGTCCGGTGAAGGATGCTTCCGATCGCGGTACCGGATGTAACGGATGATTTTGGCGGTATAATACGGTTCTGACTCACTCATGATGTCCTCCACATAAGCTTCCTCATAACCGTCAGGAATCGTCTTTCTTTCGCAGACAGGCTCTCGTTCCAAAATCATCCATTTCAGCGTTGCCATGGCGTCACGCAGATACCGTACCATCCGGTCGCGGTCCATTTCCGGGTCGAGTGTTCGGTCATTTTTCACGCAGTGCGTTTGCCCTTCCTGCTCCGGATCGGGCGTTCTGTCATTTCCTTCGCAGCGTGTTTGCCCTTCCTGCTCCGATTGGCATTCCTGACCGGACATTGCGAAAGTGTTACCGCAGACACGACGCAATGCACGGGCGTCACCGTTACCGTCCCTTCCCTGCGTCCCAAAAACATCCTGCATATACGGCAGACAGGACTCCCCATGTGTCATGCGTTTGAAGTCAATGCGCCTTCCTATGATGACAGCGTAACGCTTACCGAAGCGCTCGATCACAACAGGAATAATGTCCGCATCGGTCCTTGCAACCATCTGTACAAAACCGAAAAACAACGGTTGAATCAAAAGATTGGGGGTCAGATTCCATGCGCCCTCCGGATATAAAAACAAATTCTGTCCCCGGTTCAACAACGCAATGGCGCGTTCCTGCGCGATATGCCGATCCTCCAGGCACTGTTCGTTAAACCGGATCTCACCCTCACGATCCGTATAGTATCCGGTCTCAAGAGTAACCGCCCCGTTGCATTCAATCAGAAAGCCGTCAAAGTTCCGGTAGGCTTCTTCTTTGTCTCCGTAAAAGAAATAGGCGTGATCCCGCACTGCCTCCACTGCGGATTCAAAATCATAGCGTCCCACATGCGATACCGCGTAAATGTGCGGTCTTTTGCCGTCCTTCGGATTCTTCTCCCGGTAGTCCCCCAGAATCTCCAGCTTTCTGCCGGACAAAATGCGATCGATCTTCACCCCCAAACGAAGCAGCGGATTGAACAGATCTTTCATCCGTACCCACCGGAACGGCAGGTGATTCTCATATTCATATTTGCGCCAAGCACGATAGTACGCCTTGACATCCTCGATGTGGGCGTGTTTTAATTCTCTCCGCGATTTATTTGGAAAACCTCTTCGTTTCATTTAACTCCGTTTTCCTCGATGGGTACTAATCTACATCTTTCTACCTGCCCGTCTGTGTTGTAGATTACCCCATAATAATCAAAAACAGTTTTAACAAGTCCGTCCGGTGTAGTAACAGGATGTGTTCCGCTATACTTGCAATGATAGTTTTCAGCCGTATATGTTACTCCACGATACTGATCAAAGTGAAGGTAAGTACTCCTCACCACGACCTTTTCTGCATCCGGATCAATGACAGCATTACTATCTTCTAAAAACCTTCTTTCTTCTTCAGCTCGTTCTCCGGTCGAAATATAGCTTGGAAGTCTTAAAACTTCAATCGCGTTCCTTGTTCCTGTCTCCAGTCCCAGATCACTCGCCATCTTAAAACAGTCATAGGCTTTCATATAACGTTCGGCATCGTATCTGCCATAGTCCGCCAAACCATAGCCGTTTACATATAACCAGCCAAGATTGTTGTACGCTACCGCACGATACTCACTTTCGTTCTCGATTGCGGTTTCGTACCAATAAAGAGCCTGCGTATAGTCTCCGATGCGGCGGTTCATTTCCGCCATCCAAATCCGAGCATAGACATCACCCAATTTGGCTCTCTCATTATAGTCCGAATACATCGGCTGACTCGAAATATATGCCTCTTGAATATATTGATATGTATTGGCGATCTCTGTATGAACTGTGTTTTCTATTCGGCTTGACACCTCTCCCACAATTTCGTTGGTGACATCGTTTTTTATTACCTTTACAACATTTTCCTCTATGGAATTAGCGATCCCACTAATATTTTGGTTTTGAATTGTAAGCGTCTTCTCAATTTTCCCAAAGCCGACAATAATCGAACCCACTGCAAGAATTACGCCCAACAGGCTGATAATTCCATCATACTTCTTTAGAAATCCATTTAACTGCATTATCCGTCCTATACTTTCATCCATAACACTCATCCGCCCTTCCCATTCACTTTTTCCAGTGTTCTTTCATGAAACGAACAATGTCATACTTTCTGAACAACTCATTTTGCAGAAGAATCGGCGCAATTATCCACGCATTATCTTTTGTCACTCGAACATTGTCGATTACACCAAACACATCTTGCGGAAAAGCAACTCCCTGTTTTCGACGCATCACGATCTCTTCATCCCAGTTCGGCTCAATCCACTTTACTTCCATGTATATGTTTCGCCTTGTCTGTAAATGACGAAAGTGAATGTCCCCTTGCATTTCACTTCTTTTCAGTGGCGGATAATCGCTGCACAACTCGTATCTCAGCGTTGAGAGCGTGTCACGCAGAATATCCAATGCCTGTTCTTTCTCCATTCCGGAAAAACTAATCGGTTCGCTTGCGGCAATTCTGATTTCTTTTTCACCACGCTCGGACTGTGCCACTATTGGAACGACGGATGCGCCTGTTGATATTGCCAGATGATACACTCCCGGATAAAGCGGACTGCAATATGTATTTTCACTATTGTTAAGCGCTCCTTCCGGAAACATTATTACTGATGACCCACGAAGAAGAATCCTTTCCATCTTTCTTGTTGCATCTTTCCTGCTGGCCGCGCTCAGCCTATTAACATAAACCATTCCGTTCAGCCACGCCATATACATTTTTGGATTATGATCGATCTGATCCGTTGTTCCAACAAGAAGCCAGGCGTTTCTGTCAATGGACGCTACATACGGTTCAACCTCTCCGGGAAAAGAATGACCTGCCGCGAATATATATGGCTTTGTCTTATCCAGTTTTGGATACCTGACCACTCGATAAGGTTTCGTCGCAGCCAGACCAATAATTGATCTAATCGCGGGAGAAACGAATCGCCGCAGTTTTATCCCGAACTCCGTCGTAAAGCACTGAGCGTCACGGTGCTTCCACCCCACAAGCCCTATGTTTTTCCAGACAAAAGACTTCTTCATAAAACCACTCTATCCCTTACTTCCTGTCTGTTGATAGAAAACCACTATATGACGCACGCAAAAGCGTCCTTCTTTGAAAGCCTTTTGCAAATCAAAAACGCCGCTGAAAATCACTTTGTGTACGCTCCTCAACAATCCTTTTTGCATCCAGTATCATTTTGATATTTGTTGCTGTTGTTCTCTTTTTAAGCAAGTTTGCAATCGGTCTAAAAACGTCCTCTGGTCTTGCCACTTCCGGCGATCTAAAATCCGCCTTTGTTTCAACCTCATAGTCATATCTGTCAACCCCGCGCATTCTTTTCTCTAAATGTGCTTTCCACTTTTCATCAGACGTATCGAATCCTTGCATTTCTGTTGCTCTCTCTGCTTTTCCATAACGCTCGGCCATTTTGTAATGCCAGGATGCAAGTACATCTCTAAGATATTTAAGCGCCTCCCTCTGCGACATTTCATAAAGCATTACAGGGTCATCAACGACGGTATGGATGATGTTCTTTTTTTTCAGCGATTCCATGTCCCTGACATAATGAACAATCGGAATCACCGCGCATTTCGAAGCAAGCGAGACGTCATATACTCCCTTCCATAAATCGAGCACTGGCTTTTCCGATGTCTTATTCCAAGTTCCCTCCGGAAACAGTATGATGTCTGTTCCGTGCTCCATCACGTTAAGTGCTTTTGCAAGGAAGGATTGTCTGCTTTTCTTATTGTTCCGATTTACACACACTGTTCCTACCAAAGAGCTGGCAAAACCATCTTTGGTATTAAATAACAAAGGAAGACTCCCCCACGCTATATATGCGTGACGTCCCGCCGCCAGCACCGTTGCTAACACATCATCGTGAAAACCATGATTTGACACGAATACAACAGGGGTTTCTGGCAGAATCACATCATCATCCTTGCCGACTGCAGTAGGATCATTTATTATTTTCCTATTCTCGAATACCTGTGTGCACTTAAGAGCAGAAGGTCCAACTTTTTGAAGCACACGAAAAAACTTCCTGCGGAATCGAATCTCCTGTTCTGATACCGCAACATCCGGATTATTATCAAGCCAGTGCAGATGACGCCTGTTCCACAAATAAAAGATGTTTGACATACCTGTGTAGCCATCGCCCACAAGGTCATCAAAGGAAGTAAGGCAATCAGCGTACTGTTCACTAATCCATTTATCGATTCTGTCTTTCCTTCTTTGTATCGTCTTGGTCATGGCTTTTTGTCTGATAACTCCAGCCGGATAAGCGTACCCGCTGTCACAGTGCTTCCTTGTCTAAACTTCACTTCTCACATCAGAAACGCCGCTGAAAATCTCTTCTTCTCTCCTGCTCTACAAGCCCTCTTGCGTACAAAACGCTCTTCGCAATTCTGGCATCTGCTTTTTGTATCCCCGCGATAGGCGCAAACACATCCTCCGGGCGTGCAATGGTTTTGGGGCGATAGTCTGACATCGTTTCAATCTCAACATCATAATAAGGCACTGCTCCTATATGATTTTTGAGATATGCCTCCCATGCTTCATCAACATTTTTTTGCCCCTCTAAAACTTCCGCCCGTGTCGATTGTCCATAACGCTCCATCATCAGGTAATACCACGTTGCCATCACATCTCTCAAATGACGCAGTCCTTGTTCCTCGGAAAACGAAGTCATGTCAATCGGATCATCGATTACTGTGTGAATCAGGTTATCTTTTGCCTTACTATGGGCATCCCGCAAATAGTGAACTACCGGAACAACCGGACAGCCGCTTTCGACCGCAATGCGGTACACACCCGGCCACAAAGGCAGAAGCAGTTTATCCGGCGTTTTATTCCACACACCTTCCGGATAGATAATGAAATCAGCGCCAAGGCGCAACACCTCCATTGCATTGCATATCGCCCCGCGTTTCGCATGTGCATCTTTGCGATTCATCAGAACAATCCCATTCAGATATGCAAGAACGCCATCAAACGTGTTGAAAAACATCGGCAAACTTGCAAACAGGATATAACTGTGCCGCGCTATCAATACCGTTCCCAAAGCGTCATCCTTGAAGCCATGGTTTATTGCCCATATTACTGGACCTTCCGGTAAAACAATCCCGGTGTCCACCCCCTCTTTTCCTCTTAAAGAGTATCTGTTTTCTATCACCTGTTTGTTCTGCAAAAATGCACGTCCAAGTTTCTTTATGACAGGATTCAGCTTTCGCCGCCATCTGATTTGTTTTTCTGTAATACGACTTTTGTCCGAATCCAACAAATGTCCAAAACGCCGTAGCATAAACGGATATAAGCGCGAGGGCTGTGCTCCGCCGGTCAAGGTGTTTTGTCAATATTTCGACAATGTCTCTTCTGGTAATGGCCTCGCCGCTCTATTCCTCATCTTTATAATCCCTTTAACAGTTCTTGATCGCATACATCTTATTGTTGCCTTTTAATAGCTGATATCATTTCAACGTGTTGCATTCTGTTATCTTTCGAAAAACCTCGCGTGTGATCTCATCAGAGACAAGCTCATTTATTTGTTCATTTTTCGTCTTTTAAATAGTTTTCTAAGTGTCTATAATCAACTTTACCACTTGGTGTTGTTGGAAATATGCTAATAATCTCAATCCTCACCGGCCTCATATGTTCAGGCAATTCACTTTCTATTCTGCTCTGCATGAGTTTTAATGTTTTTTCCTTTGAATCCTCATCAGTTTTTAACAGTGTAGTAAATGCAACCGCTACATTTATTTTATCTTTATCTTCTATGACAACCGTGGCGCATTCAGAGACATTTTTTACACTCTTTAACAGTTCCTCAATACGTTGAGGAAAAAGCTTATACACAACGCCATCTTTATCTTTTGTAATATATATCCGCTTTATCCTTCCCGTTATATATACATATCCATCCTCGTCAACATAACCCAGATCTCCAGTTTTCAACCATTTGATGCCCTCTCTATCATCAATAAGAGTATTGGCAGTTTCTTCTTCGTTTTGATAGTAGCCCATCATGATTTGGGGACCAGTAAACAATAATTCGCCGATTTCACCGAACTGCATTTCACGCTGTATATGCGGCTCCACTACCTTGACATTAACTCCCCAATGAGGTACGCCAACGCTGCCGATTCGATTAATGTCATTATTTGAGTAGCAGAGTGATGCCGAAGCTTCAGTCATCCCATATGAATTTGCATAAATTGCTTCAGACCCACATTCCTTCAGTTTTTCATTAACATCATGTATCTGCTGATCTGTAATACTTCCCCCGCCTCCTACGAAATAGCGCAAGTGGCTTAAATTCAATGATTTGTGTTTCAAAAATGATTCTACAAGTGCCGGTCCCCCCATAAAAGCATAGGGTCTTTTCTTGAATAGTTCCTTGATTATTTTTTCAGGTGTTAAATCAATATGAAGAATCATATCCAACCCAACACTCAACATCATATGCAAATGTACAATACCTATACCAACAAACGGGGGTAGAATATAGAGAATCTTTTCGCCTCTTTTAAAGTCGACCAATCCATGAATTGCCTGAATCGCAACACTGTTTATCATATGGCTACTTAACATTACACCCTTAGGAACGCCCGTTGATCCACTCGTATACACTATAACCGCAGAAGAATCTGGCGTATCTGTCTTTTCTACTTTGTCAAGGCTTCCTTTTTTTATCAAGTCGGTAAATCTATAATGATTTCTATACAAATTCACTTTACACTTATTCTTAATTTTGTATAGAGATCGAAGCAACTCTGGCATCGAGTCCGCACAAGACATTGAGACAAGTGGAATACCCATTTTTATTGCAACGGAAACTGCCTTATCTATAACAATATCTAGTGCGGCAAGTAGTTTTGAACCGGTATTAGTTATGGAGTCTTCTAATTCCTTCTCGGAAAGTGTTAAGTAAACTATGTTAGAAACTGCTCCAAGATAATTCAACGCATAAATCAAAATAACTGCCTCTGGAATATGCATCGATGCTATAGTGACCACATCATCTTTTCTGATACCTATACTATATAAAGATGCGGCAGTTCTTTTTACCTTATCAAAAAAAGTATCGTATGTGGTTTTTTTGCCGAAGTATTCAAACGCTATACCGGAAAGATTGTCCTTGTTTCTTTCCCAAGCAAAGTCAAATATGGTCTTTTTTTCAAAAGCGACATTTTGCTCGTTTGTTGAATAGTACTTAAGCCAAGGTTTATCTATCGATGGGTATCCTGTTTTCTCTGTGGCATGCATGGTCTTTCAATCTCCCTTTGATAATCGTTTCATCGTTATAATCGTTCTTTAGTGCCATTCCTGTATATCTTGATCATGGTCTTTTGTCTGATAGCTCCAGCCGGATAAGCGTACCCGCTGTCACAGTACTTCCTTCCGGTATTGACTGATCGATTATGTAATACTCTGTTGCTCCGGTATTGTTTTCCTCTGTCCACCAGACTTGATACTGCAGGCCGGCTTCTGTAAGCAGTTGCGTGGCCTGCGTTTGTTCCATTCCTAAAGCATTTGGCACAGTGACTCGTGCATCCAACGGTTTAGTTATGCAATTCAACTCTATTGTCGATCCATTAACAACAGATTCACCTTCGGAAAACGATTGTGAGATCACGTAGTTTGAATCCAAAGAATAAGTATCTCCTCCGAATGCTCGAACCTCATAGAAGCCTGCAGCCAAAAGCAATGCGGTCGCTTCATCCTGCCTCATACCAATGACTCCAGGAACAACAAACATATCCATTTGCGCACTATCATGGGGCAAATCCAAATCATCTATTTTATTTGCCAACACTAATTCAATCACCGATTTCTCGGGAATACTTATACCGGCAGAAATTGATTGTCGTATAACTATAGATGTATCCAAAAACGTAAGTTCATCTTCAAGAGTCGTAATGCGATGGAACAGATTGTTTGACTCAAGCAACTCAACTGCTTCTTTATACGTCTTTCCAACAACGTCCGGAACCACTGTCATCTCCTGTATCAACTCGTAACCGGAATTGCTTGTATATACAGTGATCTTCGTTTTTCTTGGTATTATCTGTCCGCTGTCATAATCATGATTAATTATCGTCGCGGTATACATGCTTTCATCAAACTCTGTTCCTGGCGGCAGCGTTATTTTTAAATGATTGTCCTGCAACAGCTGCTCTCCCTCTGCAACAGTTTTCCCTTTAAGGACAGGCACTTTCGAGAAGAAGCAGCCCACTATAAGACTTCCTGCAATAATAATTGCAAGAATGTACAATACCATTTGAAGCAAAACACGTAGCAATCTTGGAAGATTCTTCCATCTTGATCCTTTGTTCGCCACAAGTACTCCAGCAATAACCAAGGCAGCGGATATGCTACTTATTTCTTTCCACAAATCATAAAGATGCTCCATCATTGCAAACCTCCTAATCAACCCCTTTAATCGATTGACGAAAGACCAGTATTTTCCGCCAATCACTACAACTTCTTGCCAAAACAAATCAATACTTATATTAGCCACTTATGGCTAATATCTATGTTAGCAAAATACGGCTATCATTTCAATAGGGATTGATTTACAACGAGGTTATTTCTGTGATTGTTTACGATAAGCTATGGGAGACGTTGCGCAAAAAGAAGATTACCCAGTACAGGCTCATAAATGAATTCCACATCAGCGCCGGGCAGTTGTCGCGCTTACGCGCCAACGCCAATGTCAGCACGCATACGCTGGATACGCTCTGCAATATTCTGGATTGCAGAATCGAAGATATTATTACTCATGTAAAGGAATCATAGTTTTTCACTGCATCATCGTTTGGATGAACGACTTAACCGCCTGATAAACTTCATCAAACGGCGGCTTTCTCACATCCCCTGCAAAGCGGAATTTTTCATACGCCTGTCTCAGGTCGTCGGGCCGGTGAAGAAATCCACGGAATGTATCCAGTGTTTTTTGGCTGTTCCTTATGGTTTCCAGAACGTTTTTACGGTCAAATGAAAACGCATGCGAGAGATAGTACAAATCAACCACGTCCTTTATTCTTCGAAACACCTTATCGGAGGACACAACAACCACCTTATCGGCAATGATCTGAACCGGTGCGACACCGCTAAAACGGAACCCGGCCACCTCGTAAATCTTTGTCGGTTGTGCCGGACGGTTCACATCCAAATCGAAGGTAAAAAGGATTTCTCCGGAATCCGCGTCTGACAGTTCAAATCCCGCAGAACGTCCTTCTCCGTACATTCTGTAAAGACGTACAACGAGGTCGATGCCGCTGTCTGAAATCGCCTTTTGAAGGGATTCTGTCAAATGCTCTCCGGTCGGAGGCTCATCAGAATACCAGTTGGCGTCTATATCAACCGTGTGACGGGTATCTTTCGTATATCCTGCCTCCAGCAAGCACGCTTTCAACACCATCGAGCCCTTAAAGCTGATCGGGATGCCGCTGTCGTACACCGCCTTCATTACTTCATACATTCGTTTTTCTTCTGCCGTGATGTTCATACGCCCTCGTCTTAACTGTTGTAGTAATCCATGGCCTCATCGACAAGCGTCTCAAATCGTTCCTGATATTCAGGCGCGACAAAAACACCCTCCAGGCTCTCGTTGTTGGAATAGTAATACTTACTGAGCGCTTCGGTAATCCCCTGCATGTCCAAAATAGATTCGTTTGCAAGCGCATCGGAAAGCGTTCTGTTAAAATCCGTAAACTTCAGTCCGTCCTCTTCTCTGACACAGCGCGGGCTGATGTGGTTCCCCAATACGACAACGCCGTTATAGCGCGTCGCGTGATTATCCCCATACACCCAAACCACATATTCATCGCTGTGACCGCCAAAACTCCCCTGACACATCAGAGCGTCATCCAGTGCAAATACGATCTCTTCCGGGAAACACGCCCGAATCGCCTTCAGCCAGGAACGCGCCCCGATATAATCGCCACGCTTCGGGAGATCAGGCTTCTTCGGATCATACGCAGGCAACGCAACCGTCTTCCGATTGACAAGATCCTCCCGGATGCGCTGTTCCAACAGCGCCAACACATAGGCCGGCGGCGTCCGGATGCCCGCTTCCCAGTTTTGAACCGTGCGAAAAGGAATCTGATACCTTGCGGCAAATTCGCTTTGTGTATCTCCAAGTTGTGTTCTCATATCACGAATAAGCATTGAAATCACCTCATAACGATAATACACCCATTGGGTGTATTATTCAAGATGTTTTCATTTTTCTTCGCGCCCGCCGGTCACAGATACTCCCGCATCTCCGCCAGCGACGCGTAGATTGCCGTCGGGGCGACATCGGAGCTGCGGACGGTGTCCATGTCCGCCTCGCCGCTCAGGACGAGAAATCCCTTCGCGCCATTGCGCACGCCGGTGGCGACATCCGTGTAGAGGCGGTCGCCGACGAAGGCCATGTCCTCGCGACGGACGTTGCAAATCCGCTCGATTGTTTCCACGGTTTCCGCAAATGGTTTGCCGAAATAGCGCGGTTTCACGCCCGTGGACTCCGTGATCAGCGCGCACATCGCGCCGCAGTCCGGGATGTAGCCGTCCTCCGTGGGACAGTTTGTGTCCATGTGGGTGGCCAGGAAGGGAACGCCCTGCCGGACATAGCGGCAGATGCGCTCCAGCTTTTCGTAGGTCAGCGTCGTGTCAAAGCTCTGCACGCAGACATCCGGCGCTTCTTCCACGAGGCGGATCCCCTTCGCGCGCCAGTTCTCTTCCAGGATCGGTGTGCCGTTCAGCAGCACGCGTCCGCCGGGATATGTCTCCCGCAGATAGGCCGCCGTCACATCGCCCGCCGTGAGAATCCGTGATTCTTCCACGAAAATCCCCAGCCGCCGCAGCTTCTCCACATAAAACGAAGGCACCCGCGAGGCGTTATTCGTAAAGAACACGAAATCCCGCGTCTCGTCCTCCTGCAGCGCAGAAATAAACCCGTCCGCACCTTCAATCAACTCCTCACCGAGATATACCGTCCCGTCAAGATCAAGAACAAACAACCTTACCCCGCGCAGAACATCAGCTTTATCCATGGCTACCTCCAAGGTGTTCAACCGTCTGCCTCGATCGTGCACGTGCTGCTGCGTGATGTTGCAAACACCGATGCTCCGTTTTGCCAAACGCTCCATCGAGCCTAGGTCTCGATTCCGCGGCAAATAATCGCATCTTGTGTTTGCAAGCATCACTTGCGCGCACGAATGTACATTCCGCCGCGCCCGGCGGCCGTATGCTTTCCGCTAAGCGATTTTGCGCCATGGAGCCGAGACTACAGGCTCGGCGGAGTGTCCGGCGCAACCGGAGCGAAGCGGATGCATACGACGCCGAGGCAGGCGGCTCACAATTCAGCAGCACGTTCACAGCCCCCAACCGCGGCGGCTCACAGTATGAACTTCTCAATCATCTCCGCCACCGCCCCGGCGTTGTTGTCCGCCGAGGTAACGTAATCCGCGGCGGCTTTGACCTCGTCCTTCGCGTTGGCCACCGCGCAGCCGACGCCGGTCGCGATGAGCAGCGGAATGTCGTTCATCTCGTCGCCCGCGCCGACGGTGTCTTCGAGGGGCACGTCCAGCATGCGGCAAAGCTCCTGCACCGCGACGCCCTTGTTGATCCCCTTCGGCACGACCTCGCAGAAGGCCGTGTTGGAATAAAAGGTGTCGATGACCTCGCCGTAGCGCTCCATGAGCTGCTGCCGGAAGGCTTCCAGCCTCTCGTGATCCTCATAATCGATCATCAGAAGCTTGCTCGTCTCGACGCCTGCTTCCGTAAGATATGCCGCGGCGTCATCGCAGACCGTGTAATCCATCCGGATGACCTCGCAGTAGCGCTTCAAAGCGTCCGTCTCGCGCTCCGCCACGACCTGGCGGTCGTCGTAGGCCTGCGGATGAATCCCCGCGGCGTGGGCGTCCGCAAAGAGCTTCCGCACGAGATCGGCGGAAAGCCCCGCGCGGAACAGCCGCTCCTCCGTCAGCGCGTCCGCGATCTGCGCCCCGTTAAAGCCGACAATGTATCCGCCCTCCCGCGGCAGCTGCAGGCGCTTCGCAAGCGCGAGCACGCTGTCCACGCTGCGCCCGGAGATCAAAACCACCTTATGGCCGGCCGCGAGCATCCGGTCGACAGCCTCGCGGTTGCGCGCACAAAGCTGTTTGTCGTCGGCCAAAAACGTGCCGTCCAGATCGGTAAACAGTATTTTCAAGTCATTCCTCCCGTCAAAACAGATGTGAAAACCGCGGCAAAAACCGCTTTTTTACCAGTTTAGCACGTTTCCCGCGCATAAGAAAGAAAAAACGTGAAATTTACCAGTTTTTCGGTCGAATTTTTGTGCATTATTCAGGGCAAAATGCCTGTTTTTTTTTGCTTTTATACTAATATAGAATGAAGCTTTTGCCGATATAGATAGCGAGAAAGTATATGTTACAGGGTCATTGTACCCACATGGTATCATAAAACGAATCTTGATAAAATTGTTTTATAGTTTATTTGATAGATTCGCTTGCAAAATGATCAAAAATGGTGTAACATAGACTTACCAAATAATCTTTGAAGCCCTGCGGGTGCCAGGGAGAGGCTGGAAAAACCCGCAATTTCAAGGAAGAAAGGAGGGCATCGGGGATGGCAGGTATACTGTTAAGCGGTGTATACAATCATTATCTGACGACGTACAAGTCGA
Organism: Lachnospiraceae bacterium; assembly: GCA_017551665.1. Taxonomy (GTDB): domain Bacteria; phylum Bacillota; class Clostridia; order Lachnospirales; family Lachnospiraceae; genus Butyrivibrio. The sequence continues at coordinate 26,057 of JAFZLB010000063.1, read as the reverse complement.
GAGAAGCTACGCAGAGCGACACCCACAAGAAGGATGATCTGCGTAACATCTATCGCTCTATCGTCAAATCCAGCCAGAAGAATCCGGTCTATCTGATGAACCGCGACGACCACGCGGAAACAGATGCGATCGATCTGAAGGAACAGGCGCGTGCGTTGCAGCACCAGTTGTCTTCTCTCGGCGAAATCGGCCGCGAAAAGGCGCTTTCTTCGCGTTCCGCATACTCTTCCAACCCTGACTACGTCGAGGCCGAATACATCGGCGACGGCGACGAAGAGCCCCCTTCCTTCACCGTCCGCGTGGAGCACCTGGCCACAAACCAGAAGAACAAGGGCAAGGCGCTTCCGGACAGCATCGTGAGACTCGCGCCCGGCAATTACGCGTTCAACATCCGCATGGGCGAGCAGGCATACGAGTTGCAATACGCCGTCAAACCCGGTGACTCCAACCGCGACGTGCAGGACAGACTGACAAGGCTGATCAACAAGGCCGGCATCGGTCTGGACGCCAAGGTGGAAACGGACGAAAAGGGTGCGGGCGCGCTGACACTGACCTCCCGCAAGACAGGTCTTCCGCCGGGCAAGAGCGAGCAGTTCTCCATCACGGAAGAATCCGAATCCGGCGCGAAGGGCACGGTGGAATATTTCGGACTCGACCGGATTGAGCAGAATGCCTCCGACGCGCAGTTCAAGATCAACGGCACGACGCACACCTCCGGCTCCAACCACTTCACGGTGTCCCGTACCTATGAGTTGAACTTAAAGCAGGTCAGCGGCGAATACGGCGAGGCGCTCATCGGCGTCAAGAACAAGCAGGATTCCCTGATCGAGCATGTGCACGATCTTGTGGGCGGATACAACGAGTTCCTGACGAATGTCCAGGGCATCGGTTCCGGACACTTCATGACCGGCAAGATCCTGAACGAAACGATCCACGCCGCGAAGAACGCCTTAAGCGGCGACGAGCTTCCGGCGGGTATTTCGATCGACGAAGACGGAAAGCTTGCGGTGGACGAAGAAAAGCTGCACGCCGCCGCGGAGATTCCGGACGACAAGCTGGCGGAGCAGATGAAGCCGGTGAGAGCGCTGGCACAGTCGCTGTACAGCATGGCAAAGAGCGTTTCCCTTGACCCGATGCAGTACATCACAAGACCGGTGGTGGCGTACAAGAATCCGGAGAAGGCCGCGCCGCCGAACCCGTACATCACAAGTGAGTACAGCGGCATGTTGTTCAATAATTACTGCTAAGAGAACCTAACGAAAAGCCCGCCGGCGAAACCGGCGGGCTTTTTTTCATGTCTGATATTTGTCCAGCAGCACCAGATCCTGCATGTATTCCAGAATCTTTTTCCTGCCGATCTTGTTGAGCTTGACATACTCCTGCATGACGCGGTTCTCCACGATCTTGCCGCCGAGGTTCGCGCCTTCTTCCAGCGGCGTGAAGTCCACCGGGTTTAAGTTCAGGCGGTCGCACATCATAATGACCGTGCCGTAGGCCATGCCCTCGATGCCGCGGTCCAGCGCCGTGACCAGCGTGGAATACGGAATCTTCATCTCCATCGCAAACTGACGGATGCTTTTGTACTGTCTGAGGATTTCTGTTTTCAGGATTTCAGCTTTATTCATGTATGATACGTTCTCCCGTGATCGGCGCGGCTTGTTCCGCGTCCGGCATTGTCCGTTAATGGTATTCCGTTAGCATTTACAAATGCTTTAGACAATGAGTAGTATAATACATGAACGATTTTTCGTCAATAACTTTTTTTAATACAGTATATTCCGTTTCATTTTTTTGTTGACACAACATCTAGTATTTCACGCAGACGATGGTCAAATGTGTGCGCTTCCGCGATTTTTTCGCGCGCGTTTTCCGCGATCTCCTTCCGTTCACTTTCATGCGTCAGATAGTAATCGATTTTTTGTAACAGGTCCTCTTTGCTCTCGTAATAAACGTAATCCTCTCCCGCCGTGAAAAAGAATTCCATGTCCGGCTGGTACGATGTCAGAAGAAATCCGCCCGCGCCCATGATGTCAAACGCGCGCAGCGGAATGCCGTTCGTGATGGAACGCAGCGCGATGTTCAAGTTGATGTCGGAGCACTTGAAAACGTACGGCATCGTGTCGTAGTAATCAATGGCGGCGCGTGTCTGCACGCCCTTGGCCGTAAAGCTTTTGTCATGCGTGTACAGCACCAGCGGAAAGCGTTCGCCGATGGCAGACAACAACTCCGCGCGTTCCGTCTGCGTGATCTTGCGGTTGATGAAATACTCCGCGTATGTCCAGGCCGCAGTCTCCACGCCGTCCGCGTTGCCCGGCACGGGAAGCGCTTTTTGCAGAAAGGCTTCGATGACCGGCGTGATGGCTTCTTCCACAAAGTTCATGCCGTTCACCTGCATCTGCGCGCGCATCAGCCCTTCGAGATAGCCCTTCGCGTAAGGCGCCAGATCCTTTTCCATGCGGTCATAGAAAGTGCCCTTCTCCGTGTACATCGCGCCGACAAAGGAAATCCGCGCCTGGTACTTCTGCCAGAGCTCTCCCGTGATCTGCAACGCGTCAAGGCGCCGGACGTTTGCCGCAAGCGGCAGATAGTACACCGTCTCGATGCCCTGCGACGCAAAGGTTTTGTACATGGCGGAATCAAAAAGAAAAACGATGTTGCTCGGAAAAATCAGTGTGTAAGAATACAGCACAATGTGCGGGCAGTCGTAGACCCAGGAAACATAGTGCGTGCCGCATTCCTCAAAGACCGCGTGCACCGCCTCTGCAATGACGGGAAAATAGTTGAAGGAAAAAACGATGTCCGCTTTTTCTTCGCGAAGCGTCTGCGCAAACTTTTCTTCGAAGACCTCGTCGCGGCGCTTGTCCGTTTTTTCAAACGGATACTTGACCAGCGTGATGTCCTCTCCCGCTTCCTGCATCCGTCCGATCGTTTCGAACATGTCCTCCGAGCAAAAGCTCTGCCAGTTCATGTAAATGATTTTCATCGGACACTCACGCGCCTTTCCGCCTCGCGCGGACCAGGCCGTCGCGTTCGAAGCGTTCCGTGAAGCCGGCCTCCGTCATAATCCGCTCCATGCAGGCCTGCCAGCCCTCATCCCGCGGGATCTCGTAAAGGATGGCACCGTCCGGGCGAAGATAAGACGCGAGCTTTTTGACAAAGGCCTCCGGCGCTTCCGCGTTTTTGACGGCGTCCGCGGCGATGATGAAATCAAAGAAGCCCTCGGACCAGGGATAGTCCGCTGCCTCCGCGTTGCCGGCGAAAAGATCTCCCATGTATCTGCCGTGCCCCGCGATCACCGGATCCGGGTCAATCCCCGCGACATAGGCAAAGGGATAAAGGTATTTGATCCGCGACAAATCCGCGCCCATGCCGCAATACAGCTGCAGCACGTTGAGCGGCGCATTCTGTGCCACGTCAATGAGATCAATCATTTCGTACCAGACGCCCTCGTAGGCCCAAACGTCAAAGCCCCATTTGTCAATGAATTTCTGGCGGCTCTCGGTCATGGCGTCGTCGTTGCCCGCAAAGCCCGAGCCGCCGCGGTGATAAATGAAGGCGTTGTGGCACACGACCTGCCGGTAGCCCGCCTTCGCGACGCGCATGCCGAGGTCATCGTCCTCGAAGTAGCCCGGCGAAAAGCGCGTGTCAAACAGATCCTTGTCCATACGCACCGCCTCGCAGGCCTCGCGCCGCAGCATGAAGGCAAAGCCCGTCAGGCGGCAGCGGTCCTCGTAAGGATTGGCGCGCGGCACATTGCGCTTCGCACCGAAGGTCATACACTCTTCGAGCGTATCCGGCGCACCCTCCACAAACTGCATGGACGCCTTATTGGACACCGCGCCCGTCGCGCCGACGTTATGATTTTCATACAGTCCCATGCGCAGCCAGAACACCGCGTTCGGTGCCGGCACGGCATCGTTGTTGATCATCAGCAGATCGTTATCTTCGTTCGCCGCGCGGAAGCCGATGTTGCAGCCCACCGGAAAGCCGACGTTCTCGCCGTTCTCAATGAGACGGATATCCGTCTGTTCCCTGAGCCACTCCGCCACGCCGTCGTCGGAATGATTTTCCACGACGACAAATTCGTAGGCGCCCTTCGGGCAATCACGGCGGAAGGCTTCCACACAGTGCTGCATCAGCTCCTTGTCGTTGTAGGACAAAATCACGACGGAGAAATTCCGGACACAGAAACCGGCGCACTGCCGCAGCGCTTCCAGCTCCGCGCGGATGATCCCGCGGTCTTCCTCATGCTCGCAGAAAAACAGTGCCTGCTCCATGCAAAGATATGCCTGGTTGATATTATGATAACGGTAAATCAGACCAAGCATATAAAAGAATTCATAGTGACGCGGACTGACGGCCATGCCCCTCGCGATGGCATCGCGCTCACTGCCGATATCGCCCAGCGATTCCCAGTGGGACGCCGCCAGCAGCCAGCTATCGGGATCCTCCGGCGCTTCCTCCGTCAGTTTGTCGATCGCCTCCGTCGCTTCTTCCGTACGACAGGTCGTGATCAGTTCCGCAATCTCTTCCTTTGTCATCAGCGAATCTCCACCACCGGCGTGGGCAGACGTCTGTCCGCGACCATCAGCCGGAAATCGTTGCCGTGATAAGGGTTTTCCTCCATCTCAATGCCGAGGCGCACCGTCTCGTAGGCCAGCTCCGGCAGATTATTGCATTCACTCAGATGCCCCAGCATAATCGTCTGCAGCTTATCATGCAGCACGCGGTTGAGCAGCGCCGAAGACGCGTCATTGCTCAGGTGTCCGTGGTCCGACAAAATCCTCTGCTTCAGCATGTACGGGTACGGCCCCGCCTGCAGCATGCGGATATCGTGGTTCGCCTCCAGCATCAGCACGTCGGCGTCCTTCAAATGCGCTTCCGTGTACGCGTCAAAGCAGCCCATGTCCGTCGCCAGCACGAAGCTGTGCGTCCCGTCCGTCAGCCGGTAGCAGACCGGCTCCGCGGCGTCGTGCGAGATCGCGAACGGGGTGACGGTGAGGTCGCCGACGGTGAAGGGGGTGTCGGCGGAAATGTACTCCGGTCGCCTGCCTGGGCGACCGATGGTTCCGCCTCGCTCTGGTTGCGCCGGACACTCCGCCGAGCCTGTAGTCTCGGCTCCGTGGCGCAAAAGCCGCTCGCCGGAATCCATGCGTCCGCCTGGCGCGGCGCCCTCATCGGATGTGTCAAGTTTTGCGGCTCGCAGCGTACCACGGGTTGCGTATAACGGCGCGGTACAGTGTTTCATCAACACTTTCAGACCACCAATATGATCGGAGTGCTCATGCGTGATCAAAATAGCGCTCACGTCATCGAGCGTCAGCCCGATACCGTTTAAGCCTTCGACGATTTTTTTCTTGCTGCATCCCGCATCTACTAATACGTGTGTACTCTCGGAACCAACATAAATACAATTACCGCTTGATCCCGATGCAATACTGCAAACTCGCATTTTTATCTCCAAAATGTATATTCAACGGGGGGCGAAAGCTACGATACAGCCGCCGGGCCAATCCCCTCTACATCGCGAATCAATTACGGATTGCTTCGCACTTCGTGCTCCCGCAATCCTGCGGATACTCGGAAATCGCCGTACTCGCTTCGCTTCGCACGGCTTTTTTCCTCGTGTCCGTTACACCGCCGGATGTCTGCCCCGTCCTGCGTGCGAGCACGCGTCCGGTTCAGCCGCCCGTCGGCTGTTGATTCGCTCACTTTTGCCAATATACCTCGATCTTATCATTCGCGTTGAGCTTCTGCATATAATCCGGCGAGCTCCCGTTCAGCAGCGTGACAATCGCCCCCTGCGGTTTGGAAAGGTCAAAGTCAATGTAATCGAAAACATCGACGAAGACATACTCCGATTTTCCGTTGAGGATGATGGGCTGGTTGTTGACCGTCACGTGCATCGGGCGCGCGATCTCCTGCTTCGCGAAGCCGGCGCCGGGCGGACGCACACCGCCGGCCGGACGCTTCGGCGCAACGTACTCTTCTTCTTCCTCGTCCTCTTCCTCGTCCGCGTAGAGCGAGGCGTAGGAATCCGCCGTGGCCGCGGTCGCGGAGGCCGGCTCCGGTGTGGCGGCGGCTTCTTCCGTTTCTTCCGCGCCTTCTTCCTCGTATGTGCCTTCCTCGATCTGCTCCGCCACTTCCTCGGCGTCGGGAAGATCGGCGTAGGCGTCCATGATCATTTCGTCGGCGCTCTTGAACTCCACCTTGAAGTTTTCGTAGACCGGCGTGTCGGGCGTTGCCTTCTCGTTGTTGACATAGATCACGGAATCCTCAGTGAGCTCAATGTCCAGAAGCTGCGCGATCTGCTGCGCGGTGTCGTAGTCCAGGACCTTGATTTCATCGCCCTGGCGGATGTCATAGAGGGAAGTCTGCGGCTTGCCGTCCACGGTCGCGAAGCGCGAAACGGAAACGTTTTTGCCGTTGACATTGACGTTGAATTTGGAAACGTATTCGGCCAGCGACTGAATCTGTGCCTTGCCGGGATCGCCGGTCGTGGAGGGATCCACTTCGATGATATCTCCCTTGCGGATGCGGGAGTGAATGTCCGCCGGCTTGCCGTTCAGGCGAATGACGGCAGCCTCGCCGGGCGTGCCGCGCACCGTGCGCTTTTCGCCGTTGACGGTGAAGGACAGCTCCTTGCCGCGCTTCGGGAACAGATCCTCGTTCGGGAACGCGGCCTGCATGGCGGCGTCCACGATGGCCAGCCTGCCGTTGTCATAGATCTTCGTCTGCTGTCCGTTGAAGGACACGAAGACGAAGTTGTTGGATTCCGCATAATAACTCAGGCAGATACCGATGGGCGTGACGATGAGCGAGTCATGCTCAATGCCGTCATCCTGCGGGAAGACGACGTTCTTCATCACCTCTTCGCCGCGCAGCGCCACGCGCTCGTCCACAATATCCATGCGCCGCGCGATGGCCTCGGTGTAACCGGGAATGCGGCCGCCGCCACCGACGACAAAGACCGCCTGCACCGGCGAATCCCCGTTGAGCTGCTTGATCATCTCCGTGACGTGATCGGCCATCGCTTCCACCTGGGGCTTCAGCATTTCCTGCACGTCCTTGTTCGAGATCTTTTTTTCGAGACCCATGATGTCGTAGTAGGTCACGGTTTCCATGTGCGAAGCGTCGATCTTGATCTGATCGGCGGTGTTGAAATCCACGAGACATTTCTGCGCGATCGTCTCCGTCAGGTGATCGCCGGCCTCCGGAATCATGCCGTAGGCGATGATGGTGCCCTCGTCCGTCACGCAGATATCCGACGTGCCCGCGCCCACGTCGATGAGCGCGAGATTCAGCATACGATAACTCTCCGGAATGGCCACGCGGATGGCGGCAATGGGCTCCAGTGTGAGGTTCGCAACCGTCAGGCCGGCACGCTCACAGGCACGGTACAGACCGTCCACAACATCCTGCGGCAGGAAGGTCGCAATGAGATCCAGCGCCACCTTCTCGACCGTGTGGCCCTCAAGGTTCACGATTTTGTAGCCGTTCATGTAATAGTGCTTGACGGTATAGCCGACGAGGAAAAACTTTTCGTCCCGTTTTTCGTCGTTCAAAAATTCGTTGTAGGCACGCTCCACGGCCTTGGACTCAATGTTGTAAATGTCCTCTTCCGTGATGTTCTTTTCTTCTTCGTATTCTTCTTCGTACGAGGCCTGCACGGTGCGCAGCACACGTCCCGCGGCCGCGATACAGACTTCCGTCAGCTCAATGCCCGTCTCCGTTTCCAGCTCCTGCTTGATGGTGCGGATCGTGGAGGACACCTTGCCGATGTCGTGAATCTGTCCGTCCAGCATGGCGCGTGTCTCATGCGCCTTGATCCGCTGCGCCACGACATAGAACTTGTCGTCCATCATGTAGCCGACGGTGCCGACAACGGAACGCGTTCCGATGTCCAGGCCGAATACGACGTTTTCTTCTCTCTGTGAACGTTTCATACGCTGTGTTGTCCCCCGTGCATGTGTGCCGTGTCGAAATTACGGCGATTTATGTTCTTTATTTCGTTTACTCTTCCGGCATTCCGTTCTGCCCTGCCGGCACAACATTCTGCCCTGTCAGCACTTCTTCCACCGCGTCAAGCAAATTCCGTACGCCTTCCGCGAAGCTGCCGCTGTTGTCAATCACCCTGTCCGCGTGGGCGAGGAAGCCCTCGTCCGTCTGCTGCGCGTCGAAAATCGCGTCAATCTTTTCGTCCGGATATCCGCGGTTTTCCTTCAGCCGTTCCCTGCGAATCTCCCGCGGCGCGTGCACCAGCCACAGCTCGTCCAGAATGTCCGCTTTGTAATTCTCCTCAATCAAAAGCGCGGCTTCGATGAAGAGAATCTCCGGTGTTGCGCTGTCCGCCGCTTCACTCTCCTGTTCGCGCAGTGCGGCGATCTTGTCCTTCACCGCCTGCCGAACCGCCGGGTGCAGGATGGCATTTACCTCCTGTAACAGAGCATCGTCCCTGAAAATGCGCTCTGCCATCCTGCGGCGATTGATCGTGCCGTCTTCTTCCAGGATGTCCGTCCCCAGGACAGACACGATCTTATTATAACATAACCCTCCCGGTTCTTTCACTTCATTCGCGATATCATCCGCGCGAAGGACAAGAACCCGTTGTTCGTATCGTTGTTCTGTTTCCGCAAGCAGCGCGCTCTTTCCGCTCCCCACGCCGCCCGTGACGCCTATCGTGCGCATGTCGCAAGCTCCATCCGCACGACAGGCGCGCTTCCGGCATTCCAGTTTGCCTGCGGCAAAGCCGAAAGCGCCTCTTGGCATCCTTCACTCGTTCTTACGCCGTCCCGCAGCGGGGTGCGTGACGGCTGACCGTACTTGGGTTTTCGTTCTCCTCTACTTACACTCAAACCATGTACTCCCCGCGTGCGCTTCCGCGGTGAGCGGGACGGCGAGCTTTGCCGCGCCTTCCATTTCCTCCCTGAGAATGCGCGTCACGCTTTCTTTTTCCGCGAGCGGCGCTTCGATCAAGAGCTCGTCATGAATCTGCAGAATCATCTGTGCGCGCAGGCCCTCGCGCTTCATTCTCCGCCACACGCGCAGCATCGCGATCTTCATGATGTCCGCCGCCGTGCCCTGGATGGGCGCGTTCATGGCGACGCGTTCGCCGAAGGAACGCTGCATGAAATTGCCGGACTGCAGCTCCGGCACCGGACGCCTGCGTCCGTAAAGCGTCACGGAATATCCTTTCTCTTTTGCCTCCGCGACCGCGCGCTCCTGATAAGCCTTCACGCCCGGATAGGTTTCGAAATACTGCTCCATGTACCGCGCGGCTTCCTGTCTGGTGATGGACAGATCCTGGCCGAGACCGAAGGCGGAAATGCCGTATACGATGCCGAAGTTGACGGCCTTCGCGTTGCGGCGCATCAGCGGCGTCACCTCCGCGAAAGGCACATGAAAGACCTTGGCGGCCGTGATCGCGTGGATGTCCTTGTCCGTGTGATAGGCCTCGATCAGCTCTTTGTCCTCCGACATGTGCGCGAGGATGCGCAGCTCAATCTGCGAATAATCCGCGTCAACGAAAACGCAGCCTTCCGCCGGCACAAAGACCTTGCGGATGGCGCGTCCCAGTTCCGTTCGCATCGGAATATTTTGTAAGTTCGGATCAGACGAGGACAGCCGCCCCGTCGCCGTCACGGTCTGATGGAAGATCGTGTGAATCCTGCCGTCCGCGGCGATAAAGGTATCGAGCGCGTCGGCGTAGGTGGATTTCAGTTTCGCCAGTCCCCGGTATTCCAGAACATCGCGCACCATCGGCTGATCGTCCGCTAATTTTTCCAGCACGTCCGCCGCCGTGGAATAGCCGGTCTTCGTCTTCTTGCCGCCCGGCAGCCCCATCTTGCCGAAGAGAATCTCGCCGAGCTGCTTGGGCGAATTGATGTTGAATTCCTCTCCTGCTGCCGCGTGAATCTGCGCCTCCAGCTCCTGTATGCGGCCAGAAAGACTCTCGCCGTATTCTCTCAAAGCCTCGCGCTTCACGATGATGCCGAGGCGTTCCATGTCATACAAAATGTAAATCAGCGGCATCTCGACGGTCTCAAACAGCTCCGTCATGCCCTGTGCCGCAAGCGCTTCCTTCAGCGCCGGATACCGCGTGTACGCATCATGCGCGACATGCGCGGGCGCTTCGCTCTCCTGCAGCGGGTTCAGCAGATAGGCCGCAATCCGCGTGTCAAAGACCTGCGTCACCGCCGAGCATTCCTCCGTCCGCAAAAGTGCCGGCGGCACAAAATGACGGCAGGCGTCCTTGACATCATAAGTGACCAGCACCGTCTGCCCGGCCAGCCTTTCCATGCGGCGCCGCAGTTTCTCCGCGTCCAAGTTTTCGATGACATAAACATGTTCCGCGTCACCGCAGAGCGAAAGGGAATCCGCGGACAAAAAGCGATAACCCACGCGGTCACTTTTTGCCAGCAGCGCAAAGACTTCCTCCGTCTCCTGCGCGGAGGTCAGGCGCTTCGTTTCAACGGACCGCATCGCTTCTTCCTCCGCGTCCGCAAAGCGTTTCAGCAGTTGCCGAAACTCCAGCCGCGCAAACAGTTCCTGTGCCTCGGGTGTGAAGATGCGCTCATAGCCCGCGCCGCCCGCTTCGTGCAGCGCCGCCGCGGCAGCGTCAAAGGCAATGTCCGCGTTCAGGCGGATGGTCGCGAGATCCTTGGAAAGATCACAGAGCGCCCGGTTTTCGCGCAGGGATTCGCGCACGGCTTTTTTCGTGATGTCTTCGAGATGTTCGTAGATGCCGTCCACGGAGCCGTAGGTTTCCATGAGCTCGCGCGCGGTCTTTTCGCCGACCTTCGGGACGCCCGGAATGTTGTCGGAGGAATCCCCCTGAAGGGCCTTGAGTTCAATGAACTGCGCAGGCGTCACGCCGTAGACTTCCTTGACATGCGCGGGCGTGAAGCGCTCCATCGTGGTCTGCCCGCCCTTGGTGTGCGGCAAAAGCACCGTCACCCGGTCCGTCACGACCTGCAGCAGATCGCGGTCGCCGGAGAGGATGAGCGCTTCCGCGCCCTGTGCCGCGGCAAGATGCGCGACCGTGCCGAGGAGGTCGTCCGCCTCAAGCCCCGCCTGCTCCAGCCGCACGATGCCCATGGCGTCCAGCACCTCTTTGATCAGCGGCAGCTGCTCGCGCAGCGCGTCCGGCATGGGTTTGCGCGTGCCCTTGTAGGCCTCGTACATGTCGTGGCGGAAGGTCGGCGCGTGCACGTCAAAGGCGACGGCCAGCGCGTCCGGCCGCTCGCTGTCCAGCAGCTTCAGCAGAATATTGAGAAAACCGTAAACGGCGCCCGTATGCTGCCCCTGCGCGTTCGTCAGATCCGGCAGACCGTAAAACGCGCGGCTCAGCATACTGTGCCCGTCAATCAGCAAAACTTTTCCCTGCACAGTATCTTGTTTCATAACCTTATTATTATAACAAGATATAGTGCCCGACGCAAGGGGCGTTGGGCTGTTTCATGTAAACAACATGTCACCGGTGATCATGTTTTGCGCAATATCGGCGTACATACCCCGTTTCACATCTGTCGCCGAGATCAAAAGAATGTGCACCGCTTTCTTACAGTTCGTTTCCCTTTGAAACACCGCCCGTCTGTTTTCCAGATTATGATGTTCCTCACGGCTGATCTCATACTCCCCGTTTGTATATTTCATCTCGCACAGATTGATAATTCCGTCATTGCGATCAATCAGTAAATCAATCTGCGCACCGTGCATTGCATCCCTGCTTCGCCACGCGTATTCCTGTGTACCGACACCGCTGATCCCAAGCGCATCCTTTATTTGCGGAATATGGTTCAGACAGACCATTTCAAACGAGTTTCCGCGCCAGGCATAATAGCCGGGCGTGTTATGATAGCCAAGCCAGGAGTCCGTCTTCCCTTTTTTGATAAATGACAAACTGAACAGGGTAAACGGATCGACGATTTGAAACATTGCTTCATTTTTGCGCTTCACATAGTTCCTGTATTTCCGGATGAATCCGCACTGTTCCAGCTCCTCCAGGTTTTTGGTCAAAACAGAGCCTCCGCCGACAGCTTTTTCGCCGGACAGTTCTTTTCTTGTCATACCCTGCCTGCGTTTCGACAACGACCTGATGATGGCGATATGTTTTTCCGGCTTCTTAAACAAGGAACGGAACAGAATGTCAAATTCGTTTTTGAGCTCCCCGTAAGATTTGAAACACAGTTCTTCAATGTTCTGCGCAAGACTGTATCTTGAATCCAGCAAATTCAAATAATACGGAATGCCGCCAAAGACCATGTAACACTCCGTTTGCTGCGCCCTTGTCCACGCAATTCCGTTGAATGACAACAGTTCTTCGCATTCCCTCAGCGAGAAAGGTTCCAACAAGATGCGTCGCGTTACGCGATGATAAAACCCGCCGGTGTCCATCAGCAAGTGCTCGATGATCCAGGATGTCGCGGAACCGCACACAATGAACAACAGATCCTCCTGTGCGGAACCCCAACTGTTCCAGAAATAATCGAGTGCCCCCTTGAAATCCGATCTGGCGGTATCCATCCAGGGAAGTTCATCAAGAAACACAAGCCGTTTTTGGCAGTTTGGTTCCCTGTAAACCTCCTGCGCAGACAATAACTCCCGCAGCCGTCGGAAGGCTTCAAACCAGTCCTCCGGCGCGCGTGTATGCGAATCCCCGTATGCGGTCAGGCTTTCGTGAAATGCCTTCAACTGTGCATCTGTCTTTTTTTCGGCATAACCTGTTGCGTAAAACGAAAACCTGCCGCCAAAGAATTCCCTCACAAGGTATGTTTTTCCCACCCTGCGCCTTCCATACACCACAAGAAATTCAGGCCGCTTTGATTCTGTGCATTGCATTAGCACATCCTTTTCCCTGTTTCTTCCAATAAGGCGCATATCCTCCTCTTTCCTATAAACCGCCATTTTATCTACAATTATACTTATTTTGGCGATTTATGCTCCATGTAATACGTTTATTTCGCCATTTATGATATAATAATGCAAGAGATCTGTCAATATGTTCCTTTTGGGGACCCCGGCGGAACAGAATGTACAAAAGAAATCCGCGGGTTGACACGAAAAAAAAAGAACGGTAAGATCAAAACATAGGTTTGTGTTCCTGTTAAGACAGATTTTTGACAGGAGCGGAACGCGAGGTGGATGTAAAGATTACAATCAAAGAATACAAAGAATACAAGGAAGATGAAATCCTCCGGTTGTATGCGGCGGTCGGGTGGACAGCCTATACCGATCACCCGGCTTCGCTTCGCGAGGGCTATGAAAACTCGTTGTTGACCTTGGCCGCATACGAAAACGAGGAATTGCTTGGCATCATCAGAGTCGTGGGGGACGGCTTCACGATTGTGTTCATCCAGGACATTTTGGTGAATCCGGAAAAACAGCGACAGGGCATTGGCACCGCGCTGATGAAGGCAGTCCTTACCCGATATCCTGCGGTCCGCCAGATCGAACTGGTAACGGATCACACGCCCAAAACCCTGGCCTTCTACAAGTCATTGGGATTCAAAGAATTATCCGAGGCAGGCTGCTGCGGATTTATGAAATGCTGAGACTGTAAGCCTTTTTTGTAAGGTGATTTTTTACGATGTGAAAAACACGCGATGACGCAATCCGTTTCAACTACCAGATTGCCGATAAAAACGAGTTCCAGTACCCCATGATGCTGTTTGCATCGTTCCCCCAGTTGTTGCCCTCAAAGTAGTCTCGCAGTTCTTCCTCCGCAGCATCCAGTTCCGAAATACGCCTTTCGTTTTTGGGATCGTTTTTGGAAAGCGCAAGCCAGTCCAAGGCCTTATTCAGATAAATCTGCGTATTGTGCTCATCGTGCCGTTCCTTCCGGTCCACCGCACGCTGGACCTCTCCACCGATATTGAGGATTTGTTCGCTAACCGTCATTTTATTCCATCGTTCCTGTTCCATCGTATCCCTCACCCGATCCACATATTCACAATATCCGTCAAGCGCAGAATCGTATCCTCATCGGTAATGATTCTGCCGTATGTACCGTTCTGGATCTTCCGGTTCTGCTTAATGTTCAATGTTGAACTCCACTCAATTCTATGATCGTCATAATAAATGTTTGCACCATACAAATCATTTTCATCAGAGCCGTCATCATAAAGCTCCATTCCCAAATCCGAGTGCATTTCCATATTAACCGCCAGAATCTTTCTTCTTTCATCAATGACGATTTTTACCATGTCATCGAAAAACTGTGGCTGAATCTTCCGTATTTCCGCCAAATCTGTCTTGTTTCTCAGAATCATCTCACGTCACCTGTTTGTACGCTGCCTATGGGAACGATTTACGCTTTCTATATTGTACCATACTCCCATTGAAAAGATAAAAACATATCCTGCGCACGACGACTGTTTTTCCAACAAATACTTGTTGTTTTGCCATCAGCATGGCAAAATGAAATCAAGATATAATATATCCAAGATTAGTGTCGCCCATGCACGGCTTTGAGGTTACCAAATGCTGACGAAACCGATCCCGCATTATTTCCGCATAACACTTCGCGAACTCCCCTGCGCGCTGCTCTTTTCCTTCTTTGTCTGCGCGGGGATGCGTTACCGCGCGCACGGAACGCTGTTCACAGGACATCCGCTGACCTTCCTCGCGTTGTGGCTGCTGCTCGCGCTCGCCATCGCCGCGGTGATTGCGCTGTTACGCATAGCATACAAGCGTGTCTTCCTCGGACACGCACAGGGACGGGAGCTTTTATCCGCCGCGCCCGGTGATGGTATGCCTTCCGCTGAGCGATTTATGCGCCACGAAGCCGAGACCTCAGGCTCGGCGAAGTGTCCGGCGCATCCGGAGCGAAGCGGATGCATACATCACCGCGGCAGGCGGTTCGATACGCCACTGCTCTGCGCGCTCATGATCTTCGCGGCATGGCTTCCGTATCTGCTCCTCCGCTATCCCGCCGCGATTGACTGGGACGCGTACCATCAGACGGCGCAGGGGCTCGGTCTGGAGCAGATGACGTCGCACTGGCCGCCCTTCGTCGCTTTTCTGCTCGGTCGCTTCGCCTGGTTCGGCATCACGGTCTTTGATTCCGTGAACGCCGGGCTCTTTCTCTTCGCGCTGGCACAGACACTGCTGGCGGTGTTCGTGCTCACCAAATCCCTGCTGCTGATCGAAGCGCTCGCGGGCAAAGGCCTTTCGCGCTTCTTCCTCGTCCTCTACATGCTCTCCCCGCTCTACGCGGGCTTCCTGACCACCGTCGTCAAGGATGCGCTCTTCTCCATCCTGGTACTCTGGCTCTTCATCGAATTCGTGCCGATCCTGCTGCCGGCTGCTACGCGAGATGTAAATGCCGCAATGGCGGGCGGACGCATGGATTCCGCTGAGCGGCTTGTTCGCCACGGAGCTGAGACTACAGGCTCAGCGGAGTGCCCGGCGAAATCTGAGCGAAGCGGAACCATCGTCTGCCCCGCCAAGCGGCTTCGCACACTCGCGAAACTCGCCGCGCTCTCCTTCCTTGTCTGCATCACGCGCAACAACGGGCTCTTCATCGTCTTCACATTATGGCTCGGCTGCGCGTGGCGTTGGCTGCGTGCAGGACGCACATCCGCCGCGCCCGGCGGACGCATGGCGCCGTCCCTGCACCGCGCGCTGACGATCACGCTCGCTGCCGTGATGGCGCTGTACATGGTGTATCTGCGGCTGTGGATTCCGTCCCTGGGCATCCGCCCGGGTTCGATCAAAGAAGCGCTCAGCATTCCGTTCCAGCAGAGCGCGCGTTATATGAGAGACTATCCCGAAGACATCACGGAAGAAGAAGCGCGCCTGGTGGATACCGTTCTGGATGTGAACCGCATCGGGGAGCTGTACAATCCGCTGCTGAGCGACGAGGTCAAGGATACCTACCGCGAAAGCGCGCGTTACCTGCCGGGGTATTTGAAGGCGTGGCTGTCCATGGGACTGCGACACCCGCTCACCTATGTCGATGCCACGCTGCATAATATCTACGGCTTCTTTGATCCGTTTTCGAAAAGCCGCGACTTCCCGGACGGCGTGGGACGCGGCGCGCTCAACACGAATCCGGCGCTGCAGTTCACCTATCCGCCCGCGCTCGAAAAAGCGACGGACGCGCTGCAGGCCTTCGCGTCCTTTCTCGAAAGTGTTCCGCCCTTTGCGCTGTTCTGCAATGTCCCGCTGACGCTCTGGGCATCCTTTTATCTGATCTGTGAATGTTTCCGGCGCAGACGCGCCAGAAGTCTCGCCCTGCCTTCCGCGATCAGTCTTCTGATTCTGATCGCGTCACCGACCTGGTACGCGGGCGGGATACGATATACGCTCCCGCTGGTATTGATGCTGCCGGTGTTGTTGGCGGCGCTAAGGAGAGGAACTTGCGGGCCGGAAGGGTTGTGAACGCCCTACGGATTGCTCCGCGCTTCGCGCTCCCGCAATCCTCTCCACCCATTCGGAATTCGCCACGCTCGCTTCGCATCGCATGGCTGTATTCCTCATGTGTGGGGCGGTCCGAAATGCAAACGGTGGCTCATGCAAGCATGGCCACCGTTTACACTTCGTCCCTTGGACGTTCACACACACTGTAGAAGATATCGATTACAGGGAATAATCCCCGCTCTCTTCTCCTTCATTGATGACGTAGTAGACCTTGCCTTCTTCCGGCTTGACATAAAGTTCCATGGACTTGATCTCGCCGATCTTTCTGCCGTAATCTCCCGTCCACTTGTCCTTCATGCGCTGTACGATCTCATCATACGTCACGGACAGTTCGCCGTACTGAAGCACGACCTTTGTCTCAGACTTCTTCGCTGCAGCCATTTTTCCTTCCTCCCAAATCTTACTTTTCCTAATACAGGTGCAAATGATTCCTTATATATTCTAATCTTTTTCCCAAAAATGTCAACGGTTTTTCGCAATTTTGTCTACATTCAACGGTTCACTTCCGTATAACCGAAGCCGTTGCAGATCGCGTCGATGGGAATGCCGGACTCACACATCTTGCATTCATCCGCCAAATGAGACTCGTAGGCGGGAAGATCCGCGCCGGAATAAAGCGAGTGCACCGCGACGCCGTCCACCTCCGTCATCGTGGAGAAAATCGCGGAAACGCCGATCACTTCGCCGCCGTGAACCTTGATCGCTTTCATCGCGCTCTTCAAGGTGCGGCCGGTGGTTGTCGAGGCCAGGAGCAGCAGCACATGCTTGTCCTGCAGCATGATGCGCGTGTTGTCGCGGAAAATCATCTGCCCGTAGGTGTCGTATTCCGGCGTCATCACGTAAATTGTGCGGTGAAGGTTGCGGTTCTCCACGCCGTTGTCCGCGAGCTCCTCCGCCAGATACGCGCCGATCACCTCCGTGTTGTCCATGCAGACAATCGTGTCCACGATCATGCCCTGCGCGTAGGATTCCGCCAGCGCCTTCGCGCTCGCCCGCGCCTCCGACTGCCTGGACTTCATCGTCGTCATGTCGATGTAGGAATTGATATGCGAATTCGGCGTGACAAAATGTCCCGGAATCACTTTCAAAAAGACACCCTCATGCCGCTGCGACTGAATTTTCGTATATGGATTCATGGCACAACCTCCTTGCACCCTATTGTACCGCAAAACCGCGTAAATGTATACCCGCCGCGCCGGTCGGACGACGATTCCGAAAAAACAGCCGACGGTGTTGCCTGCCGCCGGCTGTCTTTTTGTTACTTCCTTTTTGCGCTTCTGTCGGGAGTGTCAATCAATCCCGTTTTTTGCGCTTGACCGTGACGAAGAAGGTGAGCATGGCCGCCGCGCCAAACAGGAGCATGTAGTGCATTGTCATGTCCATGTCGCCGGTCTGTGCTCTGCGTGCGCCCAGCACTTCCTGGTTTTCGACGACTCTCGTCGCGCCCAGCACCTCCGCGACAGGCTCTGTCTCCGCGTCGTCTCTGCGTGCGCCCAACACTTCCGCTTCTTCCGGCACGGGCACCGGGTCCGGTGTCGTTGTCGGCGTCGTCGGTGTTGTCGGTGTTGTCGGTGTTGTCGGCGTTGTCGGTGTCGCAGGCGTTGTCGGTGTCGCCGGCGTTGTCGGTGTCGCCGGTGGCGGCGTTGTCGGCGGGATCTGCAACGTATTTGTGACCACAAAACCATCCTCCGCGTTTCCGCTGATCTTTGACTCGTAACCTTCGACCTGCGTCTCGTTAAGATCAAATTCGTACCTGTTGCCGAATTGGTCATACTTCGGCACGGTAAATCTAAACTCGTCGTCGTTCCATGCCACATTATTCCACGTCTGTTCGGAGGGCGCGACCGCAATCATTCTGCCCGTCGCAGCTGCCGGATCCGGAACGATAGCATTTATGGACTGCGCGGAAGCAGGCCTGCCGGTTAAGGTCAGCTGTACCTCGTTCGCGTTGTTGTGCGCTCTGCCGTCATCCTCCCAGACCTTTCTGCCGGAGACGGTGACAGTGATCTTATTCCAGTCCAGGGTATTGGTAATCCTGAACCCGTCTTGTACACTTCCTTCGATGACAGGAGTTTGGTATCCATTCACCTGTGTTTCAGCGATAGTATAGCGGGTGTAGTCGATCTCATTGCCATCCCCGTCATACTTCTCTACCTCGAATTCGAAGTTCCACTCGTCGTCTTTGAGCGTTGCCACCGCACGCGTGATCAAAGGGCTCTGCTGACTGCCACGCACCGTTATTTCTTTTGCGATACCTCCATTCTCGTCCTTCAGCTGCAAGTCGATGTAACCCGGGCGCTGTCCGTCTGCATTGTTGTCATCCACCCAAACCTTTGTGCCGCGGATGGTCGTGATGTTGTACTTATATGTGTTGGTGAAGTTTACCTGCGCTGTTTCTCCTGCCACAATCGTGACCGTACCGGGATTCGCCACTGCCCTGGTTTTGCTCGCAGCGGGGTCCACCGTCGTCGTCATGATATAGCCGTCTACCGGAGACTGATTCGCATTGACTTCCTCAACGATGTATGTGCCTTCGGGGATGTCATTTACGGTAACAGAACCGTTTCCGGTTATCGTGATCGGTTCACTGTTCCACTTGTCACCTGCAGCATCCAGAATATTGAAGGAATACTCCTTGTCCTCTCCGGTCTCGGACTGATCATCAGACCTTACCGTCTTGGTGATTGTCAGACTGCCGGTTTTGTTTTCTTCGTAGCTATTGGTGACATAAACAGTCCCTTCAAGGTTGTTCGGACTCAGTGTAACCGTTGCGGACTCTGTATTCGCTTCCGCTTCACCAACCCTGTACGTTGTCGACAGGTACTCGGCATCCTCATTCGGCTTTACGTTGTCAGGGTCTACCTCCTTGATGGTGTAGGTTCCAAAACCCAGATTGGAGAGTGTTGCGGAACCCTGCCCTTCTGTTCCTACATTAACGTACAGTGTTTCACTGGTTCCAGCTTCCTCCGTGATTGTAAAACTATACTGTACGTTATTCCCTGTAACACTTGCGCCGGTAACTTCTTTATTTATGATAATCTGTCCCGTTTTCGCGGAACCCTCTCCCGGCGGCGCAACATCAATACCGGAATTATTCTTATCCGGTACCGCATAGCCGGCATTGGCACCCATCTGGCAGGTGTTGGAACTGCCCCAATAGGTAATACCTGATACCGCAAAGGAAATAGGAATGTCGATGCCTTCCTTCTGGATGGTCTTTTCGAACGTGACCTTATACTTCGTCGGATTGTCATACGTCCCGATATCAAAGCTCTCCTCGAAACGGATCTCAGGATGAGAACCATTCTTATCACCGGTTACATCCATCAATTCATAGTCGCTGCCGTTGAACACGAAGATTTTAACTTTTTTATAGTCATCACGCGTCAAGGTATAGGTGTCGCTTTTTTTTACATCGTTGATGGAATATGTGTAAGGAAGATTCAGGTCGACATCAATATGACCGACTTTAAGCTTATTCGTCCCAGGTTCCACAACGTTGATATAGAAATGATCCGTTTTTCCGTTGCCACGCTTAAAGCTTACGGTTGCCGTTCCTTTTTTCAGTGCTTCAATCTCAACCTGCGGCTGCACAGCATCACCACCGCTGACTTCGGAACCTTCAACAATCTGAATCTTGTCATTTCCATCGGTAATTGACCATGTACCGCTATTATATTTCCCGTTTGATTTGGAATCACTCAGCAGCGTGATTTCAAAGCCTACATACATTTCATAGCGACCGCCCCACTGGGCCATTCCCCGGTGACTGGGATTATTGGAATTATAACCGGACGCCGTTGCAATGACATACAACGAAAACGCATTCCCGTCGAAGCTGGCGCCGTCCACGCTTGCGTCTTCGCTGACGACTTCGGTCTCACCGCTGTCGGCCTTGTGGACGACGGCAAACTCCGCGTCCTCGCCATCCGTGACTTCCAGCTGCTCACTCTTCGGCAGGCTGATCGTCACGGCGACACTCTGCTGATTCTCCGGCTCGATCTTTTCGCCATCCGCGTTCTTGAAGGTGATGTCCACACCGACCGCGTCGATGACTTCCGTATCACTGCCCATCGCGTCTTCCGCGGCAGCGATCGCGGTGTCTTTGGACACATCGGACACTTCCATTGTCGTGCCTTCCGGGAAGATGCCCTCTCCGGCTTCCGCGGTCACGCGGATTCCCTTCACGGTCACGGCTTCGCCGCTGAAGGCCGGCATCGCGGGTTCCTCCGCGGCCTGCGCGGTCTGCTCCGCCGCAGCGTCTTTTTCAAAGACTGCGACGTAGGTGATGTCTCCGGTTTCGCCACCCCAGATCATCGGGGCGAAGCTCCAGTCAAAGGACATGATGGCGGACTGATCTGCCGTCTGCCAGTAAAGGAAACGATAGCCCTCATTGACGATGGCCATGCTTCCCTGTGCCTGCTGTTGTCCCTTGCTGATGTCGATTTGCTCCGAAGCGACGGATACGCTGCCGCCCTCGGAGGCCTGATAGAAGATCGTGATCAGATTTTCGTTGACTTCATCAGTCGGCGTTTCCGTCTCTGTTTCCGACACTTGTGTCACAACCTCTTCCCCTTGATTTTCCTGGGTTTGCGGCTCCGTGACTGCTTCGGCTGCTGCCGCGCCTTCCTGCGCATCCGCAGTCTCCTGCTCCTGCGCGGCGTCTTCGGAAGCGGCTTCTTCTGCTTCCTCCGCGGCTTTTTCCGCGACCTCTTCCTCTGCTTCAGCCGCTTCTTCCGCAACGACCTCTTCCGCGACAGCTTCCTCTTCCGCCGTCTCTTCCGCGACTTCCCATGCCGCGGCTTCCTCTGTCGTGCCGGGTTCCTGCGCATAGGCAGTCAGGACGTTCGCGTTGCTCCCGACAGCCGATGACACAAGCATGACCGCAGCCAGCAACTTTGCCAGTGCTTTTCTGTGTGCTTTCATGTTCTCTCCTCCACTTTCCCTCTCTTGTGACGGTTTACAGTTTCTATGCAGATACACTCCCACAGTGCCACATCTTGTGCCCTGCGAGAGTTTCATAACCAGATATCATACTTTATAACATGCATAATCAGCCATGTCATCCCCACAAAAGGATGGTTTTTCATCGCTTTTTGCTTTTCTTTTTTACGGGCGTGCTTGTTATTTGATAATTAGAATGGAAGAAGCCCCCGCCGGGAGGCAGGGGCTCACAATCGTCAAGTCAAAGCTGATGCTTTTCCACCAGATACGAGGCGTAACGCTGCGCCATGATGTGCCAGTTGGGGAGGCTGTCGCCCATGTCGGCGCCGCAGGATTCGCGGTAGATCGCCCAGACGTACCAATAGTAAGAGAGGATGGCCGTGTACGCAAGGTAGTGAAAGAGCTGCGTGTCCGTCATGTCTTCGCCGCAGTATTCCCTGATGAACTTCTCGGCCTCGGGCACTTCCCACATGGAGTCCATGATGTAGGTGCCGAGATCGCAGCCGGGGTCCGCGTTGCCGGCGTATTCCCAGTCAATCAGGATGGTCTCCGTGTCCGTCAGCATCCAGTTGGGCGCGTAGGTGTCGCAGTGGCAAAAACGCGTTTCCACGCCGTCGCCCTCGCACTTCTTATAGCACTTCCCGACCTGCTCCTTCAGCAGCTCGAAGCCGGGGTCGTCGATGCCGTCGCCGGCACGCAGCAGCTCTTCAATTTTCAGAGCTTCCTCCCAGGGCAGGAAGGACCAGTCCACGGAGAGCCTGCGCTCATGCAGCTTCTTCATCACCGCGAGCACGCGCTTCGAATCCTCGAAGCTGTCGTAGGACGGTGTGCGGATGCCTTCCACGAAGCGGCTGATCTTCCAGCCCTTCTCTTCGTCCATGAAGATGTAGGTGGGGTCCGCGCCGATGCTCTTCGCAAGCTCCAGCGACTGCTTCTCATGCGCACGGGAGATGATGGCCTCCGTGCCATCGCCGGGGTGGCGGTACACGTACTTCTGCCCCGCGACTTCAAAAGAATACGAGGTATTCGTCAGCCCTTCCTTGATCTCACTGAAGTTCACGATGTCGCTTTCCGCGCAGGCGAGCACGCCCGCGATATTCTTCATCATGCTGCTGTCATCCCGCATCTGTCTCTCTCCTTTACCTTTTTGTGATATTCGGATTGCGCCCCGTACCACCTGTATCACACAATTTCTAATTCGTCTCTATCCCGCAGCATATACTTCCTGAGCGGCGTCAGCGAAGCGAGCCAATACAGCAATCCCCCGCAGACCGCCGTATAGCCGCTGCCGGTGAGCACAAGGAAGATCGAGCTCTTGATCTCCGCGGTCAGCGGATTGTAAATGAACACAATGTTCGTGACAAAGGCAATCAGCATGCAGCCGAGGCCCACGAGGTTAAAGCCGCCGGTGAACTCATAGGCCTTGTGGTCATCAATATTAAAGAGCGACTTCAGACTGATCTTGCGCTTCTTCACAATCAGATAATCCACCACCGTCATCCCGATGATCGGCCCCTGGATCTGCGCCGCCATGGAAATGAAGGAACCGAAGTTGTCCATGACCCAGCCCCAGACGGTCAGCGCCGAAACGTAAATCGCCGCGAGAATGACCAGCAGCCGGTAGCTCACCTTCGGCAGACCGCTCTTCACAATCATGCAGTTGACATAAGAACCGGTGCCCTGCGTGCCGATATTCGCGAAGGTCACCATCAGCAGGCTCAACAGCGCGAAGCCCGGCCCCGCCAGCGTGGACAGCATCAGCGTGGGGTCATCCACATAGACGCCCGTCCGGACACACATCGCGATGGCCATGACGCCGCCGGCCGCCACAAAGAAAGGCGCGACCACGCCGTAGGCCAGGGAAGTCGACCAATAACCGCCGCGCTCGGTCTTCGCAAGACGCGGCAGCACCAGCGCCTGCGTGGACCAGGAAAAGGCGAAGGCCACATTCCCTTCCGCGCTCAGCATGAAGCGTCCAAGCCCGGTCTCGTACAGGCTCGTGTCCGGCTGCACCGCCAGCATGTCGCTCAAGGGCACCGCCGTAAAGGCGATGACGACAACAATGGCACCGACGATGAGCAGCGCCGTCACTAAAAAGCGGTTCGCCCACTTGATGACGTCCGGGCCGCCCAGGGCGATCAGCGTTCCCAACACAACACAGAGCACGCCCAGCACGGGCTTCCATAGTTCGGGATTCAGCACAATGCCGAAGCCCCCGAACAAATTGATCATGGACGAGGCGAAGAGCTGCGCGTTCACGGCGTACCAGCCGAAGTTTGCCATACTGATCACCGTGGCAAAAATGATGACACCCTTCTTGCCGAGCACGGAGCGCAGCCAGACCCAGAGGTCAATGCCGTAGCGCACCGCAAACAGCACCGGAATGCACTCAATCAGAATCCAGACAATGTTGAAGCAGAAGATGTTGATCAGCATCTGCTTGAAGGACAAAAACTGCGCGACATACGCACCCTGCGTGTAACACCAGGTCGCGATGGAAAAGCCGCTGGTGGTCAGAAACAAATCCCAAAAGCCGTACTGTCTCTCGCTACGCAGCATCGGCACGGTGCCGGTGACGGTTTCCCTGCGGATGTACTCCGCGTGACTTATCTTGGCCATCAGTTAATCACCCCCGTCATGCAAAGTACGATCAGCAGCAGGCTGATGCCGACGGAAGCAACAATGCCGATGATGTCTGTCCGGTTGATTTTTTTCGGAAAGACATAGTCCGGCGCGCCCATCTGCTTCAGGCGCTGATCGGTTTCCTCATAGATCAGTTCCTCGATTGATTTCTCCATTTTTTCCACCTCCAAACACATGAGTGACCAGTGTACGCATCAACAGATTCACGACAAAGATCAGCAGGGACACAAAAGCCGCGCTCTCCATCTGCCGCTGCTCCGAAAAGGTATTGATCATCAGCGCGACAGGCTTGGGCGAAGGCGGCGAAAGAAAGCTGACCGCCGAAATCGTCATCATCGTATTCACAAAAAAGTATCCGAACATTTCCACGAGCGTGTGCCGCACCTTCGGCAAAATGACATCCCGGATGATGCGCAGCCTTCCGACGCCGAGCGTCAGCCCCACCGCTTCCAGATTCGGATTCACCTTCGCGAGGGTGTTATACATCATCAGATAGGGCGAGGCGAAAAAGTGGACGATGTTCACCATCACGATGATCCAGATCGTCCCGTAGATCGCGCGGGCGTGGAAAAAGATGATGTAGGAAAGACCGAGCACAATGCCGGGAATCGCCATGGACGTCAGCGAAAACAGATGCACGAAGCGCGAGAGCTTTCCCTTCTGTCTCGCCGTCGCGTAGGCGCAGGCAAAGCCGAAGACCGTGCCGATCAAGGCGGCCAACAGCGCATACAGCGCGGAATACCCGAGGAAGGTCAGCGCGCCCCGATCCACGGTTTTCAGCACATGATACAAAGTAAAGGTCGGGTCGTTCGGATAACGCGTCATAAAGACCATAAACAGGAAGGTCAGCACCGGCGCCAGAATGCAGAGGCTGATGACGGCGGAAAACACAATCGAAAACAGCGTCGCGAGCGGATGCTGTTCCTTCTCCACCGGCGTCACCGTAAAGGAAGACTGTGCGCGCTCCTGCTGGATCACGTCGAGCGCAAAGGCGATCACCGCCGGGATCAGCAGCAGTGCGCCGACGACGCTGCCCGAGGCGTAGTCCGCGTTCTTGACCGAAAGGTTGTACATCAGCACCGGCATCGTCCGCACATGTCCGCCGACCATCAGCGCCACGCCGTAATCCGTGACGGCAATCGTGAAGATGGCGAAGAAGGCGGAAATAATCGTCCTGCGCAGATAGGGCAGCGTCAGGTCTTTGAACCTGCGAAAGGCGGAAACGCCCAGCACCCTTGCCGCCGTATGCGGCAGCCCGTCCTCATATTTCAGCATGGAATCAAACATCAGAAAGGCGACCGGAAAGGAATACAGCACGCTTCCGGTGACAATGCCGGGCATGCCGTAAATCGTAAAGGACAGCCGGAACAGCTTTGTCAGCATCCCGTTGTTGCCGAACAGCGCGATCAGACCGAAGGCCTGCGAGATGGACGGAATCAGAATCGGGATGACGAACAAAATGCGGAACAGTCCCTTGAACGGCAGCGCGCTGCGCTCCACACACCAGGCCGCGGCAAGCGACAGCACAAGCGAAATCACCGTGCTTAAGAGCGCGGTTTTCAGCGAATTCCATACCGCGTCCGAAAACTGCGGCGATGAGGTCAGTTTGGAAAAGCCTTCCCCCGTGATGCGGAGGAACATGGAGCAGATCGGCAGGATGACACTGACGAGAAAGACCAGCGCGATCAGCAGATGCGCCGCCCTGCTTCCCTTCCCCTGCCTTGTCATCGTTTGCCTCCGTCGGAGGCCGCGAAGCGCGACAGCGAATCCATCTTCAGACGGAGGTTGTCCAGCACGAAGGACTGCACATAGTCATTGGCGGGCGCGGCGCAGATCGCCTCCGGCGTATCCAGCTGGCTGATCGTGCCCTCGTCCATGACCATGATGCGGTCGGACAGCGCGAAGGCCTCTTCCTGATCATGCGTGACATAAATGATCGTCGTGCCGAAGGTCTTTTGGATGTTTTTGAGCTCCGCGCGCATCTGCAGCCTTGTGTCCACATCCAGCGCGCTCATCGGTTCGTCAAAAAGCACGAGGGAGGGATTGAG
>JAFZLB010000062.1 GCA_017551665.1 Lachnospiraceae bacterium | reverse complement strand
GGCGGATGCGGCTGATCAGTGGCACCGGTCAGGGAAGGCTCACTCTCGTGTCCGCCGCCGTCGCCGCTGTTGACATGCGCCTCTTCCGCTTTTTTCATGGGACCGAAATCGAACTTTCCAACGGACAGCGTGAGCATCATCACAATCGACAGAAAGGCGTAAAAGTTATAAAAGATCGCGCGGACAAACAGCGTCAGACCGTTCGCGCCGTCGATAAAGCCCGTGACCGCGGCCGCCCACGAAGAGATCGGCGCAATGATGCAAATGGGTGCCGCCGTCGCGTCAATCAGATACGCCAGTTTTTCCCGCGAAATCTTGTGCTTTTCCGTGACAGGGCTCATGACGGAACCGACCGTCAGGCAGTTGAAGTAGTCATCGATGAAGATGATCATGCCAAGCACCACCGTTGCCAGCTGGGCGCCGACCTTGGTTTTGACATGCTCCGTTGCCCACTTGCCGAAGGCGGCACTGCCGCCCGCACGGTTCATCAGCATGACCATGGCACCGAGCACCACAAGAAAGATCAGAATGCCTACGTTCCACGGATCCGACAGCTGGGCGATCATGCCGTCCACGAAGACGTGCTCCATGGCGGCCACCGGATGAAATCCCGTAAACAGCAGGCCGCCGACCACGATACCGATAAACAGTGACGAATAAACTTCCTTTGTCAGAAGCGCCAGCCCGATCGCAATGATCGCGGGCAACAGCGCAAATGCCGTTTCCTGAAATGCCATAATGTTCATCTCCTCCCCTGCAAGCCGCCTCAGAGAAGCTTGGCGAACTCTGCGGCCTTCCCAAGATCGCCGTCCACCTTCAACTTTCCGGTCGCAAAAGCCTTCATCGGCTTCAATTTGCCGTCCAGCATCTTTGTGAAGTCGGATGCGGTCATCGTGATGGCACAGTTGCGGTCGTGGTAATCATAGGGCTCGACGGACACGCGGTGGTCTTTCACCTCCACATAAAACACACCCGGCGTCTTCCCGGTGATGTTGATCTGGACGGCCAGGAAGTCAATATCCGATACGTCCGCCTTCTGCGCACCTTCTCTTACTCTTGCGACAATTTCTTCAAAGCTTGCCATGCGTTTTCTCCTTTCCGCAGGTCAAATGAACGATCATGTGCATCTCCGATACAGGCAGAGCCTGTTATGCTTATTATAGCATGTTATTGCTCCCTTTTGCCCGCAACACGTTTCCCAATGCCTCAAACAATTTCGCGGCCTCGTCCTTTGTGAGCGTGATGCCCTTGCCCATCTTCTCATGTCCCGGCGCCCAGTCCCGAAGATCGTATTTGGCTTCACCCTCATTCCATGAAACGAGATTTAACTCCTTCTTCCACCCCTTTGCGGATTCGGAAAGCACCGCGATCTCTTCTTTGATTTCGTACTTAAAGTCTGCCATCGTAATTCCCTCCTGTTCTTCCTCCGCCGGTCTCACTGTGACCGGCATACCCTTGTGACTTCTGAACCTTTCCCGAACATGGTTTTTTTCCTTTCAAATCGTTGTGCTTATCGCATGACGCACTCGTGATAACCCTATTATGCGGGAAAATGATGTACGATAAAAATGACAGCAAAAGACACCTCACCCCCGGCGGTGCCAAAAGATTTTTCAGACTATTATCGCGCTGAATCGTTCCCATGATCGCATACAAAAATCTTCGACTGCGCGGGGCGGGCGAACTCCCGCTCCAGCATTTTGATGTGGGAGCGCAAAGACGGATCGTCAAAGAACTTCACCGAAACGGGACATTTGCGCACGCAGGCATGGCACTTGACGCAGATGCCCGGCGTCTGTGAAACATCCCCGGGATCAATCGAGCCGAAGGGACAGACCTCCGCGCATACTCCGCAGTGAATGCAGCCGGCCAGATCCGTCACAGGTTTTGCCTTCAGGAAATTCGCTGCCTCGCCGTTTTCTTCGAGCGGCCGGTAATAAGGACCGACTTCCTCCGAATCCGAAACGCGCACCGGCGGCGGCACTTCGCCGTCCTTCGTATCCCGCATCACCTTTGCCGCGGCAAGGGTCATTTCGCGCAGCTTCTCCATGTCCGCTTCATCCGGACGACCGGCACCAAGTCCTTCGCTCATCACATGTTCGCAGACAAATGCGCCTGCCGCGAGCGTCCAGAAACCGTGCGTGTTCAGCTCCAGACAAAGCTCCTTCAGGGATTCGTCATAGCTGCGGTTGCCGAAGGTCACGACCGCAATCGCGGGCGTACCATTTCCTTCAAAGAGTGTCTGCACAAAGGGGAGAAGCTTGTTCGGAACGCGGCCGGCGTAAGTCGGAACACCGAAGACGACCGCCTCATCCGCCGCAAACACGCGCTTTTCCGTGCGCGCGGCAGGCAGCGTAAAATCGTCTTCTTCCACCGCACAGGAAAGCGGTTCCGCAAGCAGCCGCGCCGCCCGCGTCACCACTTCCTTTGTATGTCCCACAGGACTGAACCACAGGGCATGTACTCTTTGAATCTTCATCTTCTTTTCAATTTGGAATCAAACAGCGACATCGATCGCGACAGAGGTATTCGCCGCGGTGAAATGCTTTGCGTCCGAGCCGTAGCTCTTCAGATGATCATCCAGCCATGTGCTCCGCATGGCGGCATAGCGGTCTGTGGCGGAAACCGCGGCAGTTCCGTCGCCTGCGGCAGTCGCGGCATCGGCAGCGGCAGTCTTGTACTTATCCGCAACATCCACAAACTCGCCGGCGGCGTTGATCGCCCGGCCTGTTTTTTCTTCGGCGTAAGCAACCGCCCGTTCCAGTCCGGTGGTTTTCCCGGAATCAACGGAATTCAGATGCCGGTCAAGATAGGATGTGCCGGCGGCGGTCGCACGGGAGGGGTTTGTCTTTCCGATGGATTTCAGGTGATTATCCAGAAATGACGACCTCGGAACGGATTTCTTCTGCGGCGTGACCGCGGACGCCGTCTCTGTGCTGCTGCCGGAATTCAGGCTTGCGGCGGAGACGGTCGTGGAACCGGTACTGCGGTACGCGTCCAGCGCGGCTTTGTTGCCGACCTTCTTCACGTACGCCTTCATCAGCTTTCCGTAGCTTCCGTTCTGAATCTGGGCGCGCTGCAGCGTCAGCGTCGTCATGCTGTTCCACGCCGCGGTATTGATACCGGAATATGAAGTTGTGCTTCCGATTGCGGAAACGGCCATGATCGCACTCCCCCTGCGAAAGGACATAATGCATACCTCTTTCTTTATAGCACTATTTGAGGGGGATTGCAATATTGGTATGATTCGTTTTTTGATTATGACGATGAAAAAAGCGAGCCGGACGTGCAGACATTCCGCTCGCAGTGACTTGTGGAGTTTGTCGCTAATGCCACACGAAGATACCATGCTTTAATTCTAGGGGAAACGGCGCATGGACGCGCCGTTTAAGCGTCCCGTGGCAAGGATGCCACTGGACGCTGACCCGGAATAGTATCATTACTTCAGAGTATCTTCGATGTGGCATCGGCAAACGAAGCCGGAACAAGAGCGGAATGCTGCATGTTCGGTTCGCAAGAAGAATAACGTGAATTCTTGGCAATAAAGGCGTCGCAGACTTCATTCAAAGATAAAGTCCGAGGTGCTTTTCCTCGAACTTTGTCTTCAGTCTGAAAGCGGCTTCCGCCGCTTTTTTTCATCCCACAACAGATCCTGCCCTACCGCATCCCCAACGCACACTAATACACAAGCGTCACCTCCGTGATACGGTCTTCCGTAACCGCAAAGCGCCAGATGCTGCCGTCCGCGGGGCGGTGGTCGCAAAGCAGCCACTGTCCGTCCGGGCGGCGGAAGCGATAGGGCGTGCCGTCACCGGGAAAGGCATCGCGGTAAAGCCGCGTATACTTCCCTTCCGTCAGGTCCTCTAAAGCTTTGACATACAGAATGTCGGAGACGGACTGGTCGCCGTGCCGGTCCGTGGAAACGGTAATCAGAAAGCCTTCCCCCGCATCCGACAGCGGAACAATCTGCGCCATCCCCGCGATTTCCTCCGGCATCGGAATCTGTTCCAGCACCGCAAAGCTCTCCGCGTCGCAGATCGTGACGACGGGCGCAAAGCCCGTTCCGTCCGCGCCGGGGGACGGAACGCCGGAAACAAAGGTGAGTCTGCGTTTCTCGTGATCAAAAGCAAAGGAGCGGACATAGGTCTCCGTCAGCGTTTCCACGGTTTTAACGTCCGTCAGATACATGCGGTTGTCCGCGGCATCCCTGCGGAACAGATACATCTCACCGTTCATGCTGCTCCAGACATAAAAGGTTTCGGTGACGGCGTCGTAGACGATGTCATGGGGATGATCGCCGATGTCCTCAAACAACTGCGTCAGAAAAAAGTCCGCGTCCTCCCGCTCATACACCAGCACGCGGTTGTTGTCCGTATCATCGATGAGCAGCACCGTGCCGTCCGTCGCGATGGTGTGAGGATGCTTCATTTCCCCCGGCAGCACCTTCCAATCGGTGAGCGGGTCTTCCAAGTATTCATGGTAAATCACGCGGTCATGGTAACAGTCAACGATAAACCAGCAATCTTCGAAATGCGCGATGTCCGTCGGAACTCAGACGCTGGCAAACGTGTTTTGCACGGGAGCCGTGCGCGCGTCATCGGAAAGCGTCACCGAAGCGCGTATGTAAGTATCCCGCGAAGAAAAGGGTTTGGCGGACACCGCCGCCCCGGAACCCGCGTCAGAGGCAGCACAGGATGCCAAAAGCAAAAGGCAGAACAGGACACAAAGCAATCCTGCCTGTGTCCGGATTCTGCCTGCGTTCAGACAAAAGAAGCGTCCGGAAATCTTTCTTCTCACAGCGTCGATGTATCCAGCTTCCAGAAGGGCGTCAGCATCTTTTTCACGGCCAGCGTGATGGCAAAGAGATCCGCGTCCGTCGTCCCCTCCATGTTCAGCACCATCACCGGGTCATGGAGCGAAGAACGAAGCAACATCCATCCGCCCTGGAAATCCTCCGAAAGCGAGCCCTTCGCAAAGCGCACACGCACGCCCTCGAAGGTCTCCGGCAGCTCATAGCCCGCCTGCTCCGCACTGTTTTTGAACGCCTCCAGCACCTCTTCGCCGTAAGCGGCAAAGTCCTTTTCCAGATTGTGGAGACGCACTTCCCTCGCGGAAAAATGCGTGGACATATCTTCGATCAGATCACTCAAGAGCTTTCCTTCTTTATGCGCCTTCGCCAGCGCGATCACGATCTTCACCGCGAGATACGCACCGTCGTCCAGATAATGATTCTCCTTAAGACAGCCGTGGCCGGAGGTTTCCATGGCCAGCGGACAGTCGATGCCCGCCTCATTCAGCTCCTTGCATTTGTTGATCACATTCTTATAACCGCGCTTGAACGCCAGATGCTTCAGTCCGAGCTTCCCTTCCAAAAACTCCGTCAGACGGTCGCTTGTCGCGGAGTCCGTCACAATCGTGGCGCCCGGATGCTCCGGTGCCAGGATGGCGGCGGCCAGCGCGATACAGGCATCCCGGTTCACCGGCGTCCCGTCGGCAAAGACCGCGCTCATGCGGTCCACATCCGTATCAAAGATGAGTCCCAAGTCCGCCCCGGCCTGTACGGTAGCGTCCGCCACCGCGCGCATCGCCTTGGAATCCTCGGGGTTCGGCACATGATTGGGGAAGGTGCCGTCCGGATCAAGAAACTGCGAGCCGTCGATATTGGCACCGAGCAGCGCCAACACCTGATGGGCAAAGAAACCGCCGTTGCCGTTGCCGGCATCCACGATGATATGCAGTCCCTTCAGGGGATGCTTGTAATCCTCCGCCTGCACGCCCTCGCGAATCACGTTGCGCAGCTTCTCCGCGTAGAGATTCAGCAGATGCAGCTCGTTGTCTTCCTTTTGTTTTTTCAGTCCCTGCGCCATCTCGAGAAGCTCCGCGATGTCGCTCTTCTCAAAGCCGCCCTCGCGGGTGAAAAACTTGAACCCGTTCCGGGACGGCGGCAGATGGGACGCGGTGATCATGCAGGCACCGTCACAGTTCGTCTCTTCGTAGACGACGGACATGTACATGGCCGGCGTGGATGCCAGACCGCAGTCCAGAATCTTCGCGCCGGTACTCGTCACCCCGGAAACAAAGGCCGCCTGCAGCGCGGGACCGGAAATACGCGCGTCCCGTCCCACCGCGATTCTGATTTCCGGAAGACTTTTCTTCGCGCGTGTCGCCACCATGCCGACAAAGGAAACACCGATGCGGTAAGCAATCTCACTGGTGAGATTGACGCGCCGGCCTTCCTCTCCCTCGCTCGCGACACCGCGGATATCCGAACCGTTTTGCAGATACAACAGAGAATCTTTCGCCATGACTTTTCTCCTTCTCCGGTTGCTGCCCGGGGCAGCGTCACCTGTCTGCCGAACACCTTGCTACACCGTAATCATACCACAATCCCACCTTCACCGCCATCCGTTATCGTTTCTTTCAGCGCAAAGGAATAAATCAGCCGTTCCTTCACGGGAAGATCCGTAATCTGCGTCAGCGCCCTGGCGTAATACGCCAGCTGCGTGTGATAGCGGTCAATCAGCATCTGCGCCTTCCCCACATGGTCGGTTTTATAATCCAGCAGGACCAGCGCCCCTTCCTCTTCGAAATAACAGTCGATGACCCCCTGCACAAGAAGCATTTCCTGTTCCGGCAGTTCCGCGTCCAGCTCCTTTGCGGGAATGCCGATCATAAACTGCCGCTCGGTGTACAGCTTCCCCGCCGCCGCGGCTTTCCGCATCCGCAGCGCGAGGGGGCTTTCCAAAAACACGCGGATGTCCCCGATGTCCAGCGCCGCGACCCCCGGCGGCATCAGTCGTCCGGCCGCTTCTTCCGCCCGAAGAAAGGCAAGGACGTCTTCCCCCGAAACCCCTGCGCCACCTTCCTTCCAGGACTCCACAATCAGTTCCATCGCCTTGTGGTACACCGTGCCGCGCACGTTCGGCGCGATTTCTTCCGACTGTTCTTCCGCGCGCAAAAAGGCGGGTGCAATCTCCGCGACAGGCGCATCATAGGGCCGCAGTACATCGTGTTCTTCCGCTTCCGAAAGCGCCTGCTTCAGCTCCGTCACCGTCGTCTTCACGAAAAGATTTTTGTATGCCGGATGGGCGTAGACCGCGGAAAAACGTTCCCGCAAAAGTCTCTCCGTTTCCCTGTCCGTCGCCTCGCCCGCTTCCGTCTCCGTCAGCAGCAGACGTTCCGTCTCGTCCGTGCGCTCCAGCGCTTCCGCAAACACAAGATCCTCCGTCCGCAGGATCTCCGGCGAAGGCACGCCCGTCATCAGAATCCACCTCAGCCATGTCTGCGCGGAACTCCTTGCCGTATAAGGCAACAGCGCCGTTCCCGCCGTCCCCGCGGCGGCGGCCTTCTCGATTTCCTTCCCCGCGTCCTTCACCGCGGCCGTCAGAATCAGTTTCTGCTTCGCGCGGGTCATGGCCACATACAGCACGCGCAATTCCTCCCCGAGCGCGTCGGCATTCATCTTCTGCGCGATGACGTTCCGGATGAAGGTGGAACGCTTCACGCGCTCCTTCGGATCAATAAAGGACAGACCGATGCCCAGCGCCTCATCCGCCAGCAGATCCTTTCTCGTATCCCGCTGGTTCATCTTCTTCGCGAGATCCGACAAAATGACCACGGGGAACTCCAGCCCCTTGCTCTTGTGTACGGACAGAATGCGCACCACGTCCGCGTTTTCCGAAAGCACGTTGGCCTCACCCTCATCCGCCTGAAAACGTTTCAGCGCGTCGATATAATCCACAAAGCCGGACAGACCGCGGTAGCGCGTCTGTTCGTAAGCCTGCGCCTTGGCAAGAAGAATCTTCAGATTCGCCGCCCGGCGCTCCCCGAAGGGCATGGCCGAGGCAATATCCAAAAAGCCGCTCTCCTGCAGCAGTTCCTCCAGCAGTTCATGCACGGGCACGATGACGGCGCGTTCCCGCAGTTCCGTCAGCCGTTCCAAAAAAACGCGGCATTTTTCCCGCAGCGGACTGTCTTCCTCTCCTTCCGCAAAACTTTGCAGCCGCTCGAAATAATAGCCGACCTCCTCCGTTTCCGAAGGAATGCGTGCCAGCTCCTCCTCCGTAAACTCCCCGAAGGGAGAATGCAGCACACTCAGCAGCGCGATGTCGTCCAGCGGATTGCTGATGACGGAAAGATATTTCAGCACCTCCTGGATCTCCCAGGCGCTGAAATAACCCGTGCGGGATTCCGCGTAAACCGGGATGTGATGCGCTTCCAGCGTCTTCCGGTAGATCTCTTCCTTCCCGGCGGGCGCGCGCAGCAGCACCACAATGTCCGCGTAACGCAGGGGGCGCGGATTGCCGTCTTTATCCGGAATCATCGTTTCCCGCATGAGCCTCTGAATCCGCTGTGCCACCATCTTCGCTTCCGCGGCCACCGGCTCTTCCTCCGTTTCCAGAAGCAGAAGCTCCGTCGGCAGTCCCTCTCCCTGCGCTTCGCTTCCGCGCTGCAAAAACGCGTCCGCGTCATAGGTGACACCGCCGAGATCCTCGCCCATCAGCCGGCGGAACACGTCATTGACGGTTTGCAAAACCGCCTCGCCCGAACGGAAGTTGTAATGCAGATCAATCCTGCGCTGCTTCGCGTCCGCGTCCCTTCCGTAATGCTTCAGCTTATCCATAAACAGTTCCGGCATGGCCAGACGGAAGCGGTAAATGCTCTGTTTGACATCCCCCACCATAAAACGGTTGTAGCAGCCGTCCTCCTCGCCGGAGATCATGGAAAGAATTTCTTCTTGCAAATGACTGGAATCCTGGTATTCGTCGATCATCACATAAGAAAAGCGTTCCCGCAGATGCTTTGCGGTTTCGGAAGGCAGATAGCGGAAAGTGCCGTCCGCTTCTTCCGTTCGCTCCGTCAGAATGCGCAGCGCGAAGTGTTCCATGTCGTTGAAATCAATGAGACCCGCTTCCCGCTTCGCTTTGGCCAGTGCCTCGCCGTAGGTGAGCACCGTTTGGCAAAGTGCGGAAAGCGCCCGCTGCACGGTCTCCTGCTGCCCCAAAAGCTCCGCGACCGTCCGCCGGAAAAACTGCTCACGAAGACTGTTGCACAGCGCCTTCCAGCTGTCCCGCATGCCGCTCACGGCCTTCTTCTTTTCCTCCGACACCGTGTTGCCGCGGATCTGCTTCAGTCTTTGGAACTCAATGCCGTTCAGCAGACGGCCCGTTTCTTCAAAGCCCGCCGTCTTCGTTTTTTCCAGGACTTCCGTCATCAGCGCCAGATCGGAACGCAGCGCTTCCTCATAGGCCGCGGGTCCCTCCGGTTCCGCGCAGCGGCTGATGGCCTCGTGAATGTAAGGCAGGCAGCTTTCCAGCACGCGCCGGACCTTTTCCTTCGCGTACGCGGCAAGCGCAGAAGCCTCAAAGTTTTCCGCCGTCAACGAACGCCGCATTTCCTCCCGCAGAAAATCCTCCGGGTGCGGACGGCTTAAGGCGTGACGGTGCAGGCTGCGGATGGTCTCCGCAAAGACGTCGTCGCGGACGCCCGTCGTGAAATAATCCGCGCAAAACAAAAACGCGGGATCCCCTTCCTCATAAAGGCGCTCCAGCGTTTCTTCCATGACATCCGCTTCCAGCAGCTTCAGCTCCCCGCTGTCCGCCACGCGGAAGCCGGGATCCAGATCGATCAGCGGAAAGTTTTCTTTGACCACATACTGGCAGAAGGCGTCGATCGTCGTGATCTGCGCGCGGTGCAGCAGCACCTCCTGCCGCTTCAGATTTCTGTCCGCGGGGCTTTGCGCAAGCGCCTCGCCGATTCTTTGAAACAGCCGCTCCTTCATCTCCGCGGCCGCGGCTCTCGTGAAGGTCACAACGAGGATCGAATCCACATCCACGGGCTGTTCCCCGGTGATCAGCGAAAAAATGCGTTCCACCAAAACGCTGGTTTTTCCGCTGCCGGCGGCGGCGCTCATCAGAAGCGAAGCGCCCCTTGCCTCAATGCCCGCTTTCTGCTCCTCAGTAAACTTCAATGGCGTTCTCCATATCCATCTGCAGTCCCGTGTAGCGCAGCAGCTCTTCCATGCGGTCGGCAAAGACCTCGTTGGCACCCTCGGAAAGATGGATGCCGTCAAAGGCGGGCTCCAGGCCCCAGACGGTCGTATCCGCAAAGTAGATGCCCAGATGCTCCGCCAGCGCCTGATACGCTCTCGCGAAGATGCCGTTCGTGGTGTCATACTTGGCGTAAAACTCATCCTGAAGCGTATGGATATGGGGCGGTGCCAGAAGCATCAGCCTTGTGCCGCACATCTGCACCTCGTCGATGCGCTGCACATGCACCAGGAACTTCCGCATCCGGTTCGTGATCTCGACGACATCCGGCTGGTACATGTTCATGTAATCGTTCGTCCCCAGCATCACGACAAAGAGCTGGAAGGGCAGATGATTCACGATCATCTCCTCTGTCCGGATGAGCTCCGTCGCGGTCTCCGGAATCTCTCTGCCGTTCATGGCTTCCACCGCCACCTCCCACTCACCGACGAGACGCTCCCGCAGCACATTCGTCCAGCGGACGGATTCCGGAAAGCGGGAATCAAAGGTTCCGCGGGGGTCATATCCGTAGGTCAGGGAATCCCCGTAAAAGAATACTCTTTTCATCATTCTTCCTCCTGAATACATTCTATCACATCCGCCAATTCCATTTCCCGCAGCTCCCGGAAAGCAAAACCCGGAACCCCCGGATCAAATCCGCAGACGCTTCGATACGCACAGTGTTCGCAGGCGTCCCAGTCTCCGAGCCTTGCGGGAGAAACCGCGATATTCCCCGCGGCGATGTCCTCTCCCATCCCCGTAATCACCCGGTCGGTGTGTTTGCAAAGCAGATCAAATTCCTCTCCGGTAAAGACATCGGAGCCCTTGCGGAAGCTGCCGTCTTTCTTGATTCCAAGGGGCAGCACATTGCTGATGCCGGACAGGTCTTTTTCCAAAAGATCGATCACGCTTCTGTCCGCGTTGACCAGTCCTCTGGGGCGCAGCTCCTTCAGGATTTTTTCCTGCACGGTCTCATCCTCTTCCGTGTTGATCATCGGGTCTCTCACCTGATAATACAGCATGGCCGCGGGCACCACGTCCCTGCCCTTCTCCCGTTTCTTCGTTTCCTGCAACGCCGCTTCCATGTATAACATCAGCTGCAGCTGCACGCCGTAGTACAGCCCCGCCGCGTCAAAATCCCGTTTCCCGGATTTGAAATCCAGAATCTTCAAATAAGTATGTTCCGCGTCCCTTGCCAGCTCCAGGCGGTCGATGCGCCCCTTCAGGCGGACGCGCTTTCCGTCCTTTACCGCTTCATGCACGATTCCCATCTCCGCGCCGGCGGGAACAAACACGCCCTGCTGCAAATGATAGCGCAGTGTTTTGACCGTACGCAGCAGCACCCGCCCGATGCGCTCCTGCAGCATTCTGCCCCGCACGCTCTCCGCCAGATGCGCCGCCTCGTGCTCCTTCGCGTAGGCCTCTAATTCGTTCCGCAAAATCTCTTCCGCTTCCGCGTCCGTCACCCCGGTCCAGGCAATCTTCTTTTCTTCCAGGACGCGGGCAAAGCGTTCCAGCACATTGTGGTACACATTGCCCAGATCCGCGGCATCAAATTCCGACGTCGCGCGTTCCCTGATGCCAAGACCGTGCTTCAGAAAATGCGCAAAGGCACAGGCGGCAAACTGCTCCAGCTCGGAAACGTTGCGCGTTCCCGTCTGCGGAAACATCGTTTCGGCAAGCGCCTGCGGAAGGTTCTTCGGACTGTAACGGTAAAAGGCCGCACGCCGGATCTGACGGTCTCGGTATTCCCCCGACGCGGCCAGCGTCCGGTACAGCGTCAGAAAGGTCTGCCGTTCTCCTTCCTCCATGGCACCGTCCGCGTATCTGCGCATCAGCGCCGCCATCCGGTGCCGCATGTCCTTTCCGCTCTCCGCCTGTTCCTGCAACGCATCTGTTTCCGGCCGCGTGATCTCCATCCCCGCAAACAGCGACTGTACGCTGTGCATCAGGAAGGACGGCCGGAGATTGGAGCCGTCCGGCGACTGCGCGGCGCAGGACAAAAAGAGTGCCCTTGTCGGCTTGGTCAGTGTCATGTAAAGATACAGGCGCTGGATGTACATCTGCTCCGAGGGCGTGGGCGCCAGTGTCACGTCGGGCGCGGCTTCTTTCAGATACATCCGGTCCGCTTCCGACAAAAAGCCCGTGCCCGCGTCGCGTTTCGGGATGGCGTGATCTCCCGCGCCCAGCAAAAACAGCACCTTCACATCCTTCAGTCTCGTGCGTTCCGTATCGCCCGTCATCACGCGGTCCGCGGACTGCGGCAACGTACCCACCGTCACGTTCGCGAAGCCCGTCTCCAGCACGTCAGCGATTTCTTTGACGTTCAGCACCTCGTCCCCCAGCAGCCGCTCCACGGTCTCAAAGAGCGCAACCACCTTCGGGAAGGTCTGTCGGTAATACAGTTCCTTCGCCGCGTCCCCCGCCTGTGCGAAGCGGTCCGCGATGGCCGATAGTTTCGACGCGGCTTCCTGCCGCTCCAGCATCGTATAGAGCGCCGTCAGGATGTCGCGTACCGTTCCTTTTTTGTCAACGGCCGCCAGCAGCGGCTGCATGCTTTCATAAAAACGGCTGCAGACGCCGTCGATCCGCTCTTCCAAAAGCACCTTCGCCTCGTCCGTACGATTCACACCGTCCTTTAACGGTGCCGTAAATCTGGACGCCCACTGCTTTCTGCCGCGTACCCCCGTCGCGCGCACATGGTTTTCCGTCAGGTCCGTATCCTCGCGCGTTTCTTTCGTCATGCCGCTCTTGAGCACATGAAAGACGGCCACGGGAGCGAAGTTGGTCCGGAGCGTTTCCAGAACGCCGCGGAGATATTCCATCAGCGGATTGACATTCAGACTGTCGGTCCTGTCCTCATAAACGGGGATATCAAAATCTGCCGCCGTGCGCGTCAGCTCCTCCGCGTACTCCGCGGGATTCGCGCAGATCACGGCAAAATCGCGGTACTGCAGTGCGGGGTCTTCCCGCAGCATCCGGCGGATCGTGCGGAAGGTCTGCCGCACTTCCTCCGCGGGGGTCGACATCAGACGCAAATACACTGCGTCTGTTTCGTCCGGAAACCGTCCTCCCGCATGGCGGAACAGCTGCCGTTCCAGAAAGGACAGCGCCTCGTTTTCTTTGTGCCTCGCGACGGGATGCTCCGGCAGCAGTACGTCCTCCGCGACGCTGACCCGGTAAGCGGCCCAGGCCGCGTACGGCGGCAGCGCATTGGTTTCCGTTTCCTTCGCACGCTCCGCTTCATAGGCGCAGTGCGTGAACTGACGGATGGTCTGTTTCGAAAGCGCGAAGAGTTCTTCTTCCCCCGTCCCCGCGTTGGCCGCGGCAAAGACTTCCTTTGGCGAAGCACCCGCGTCCGCGATCGTCACGCTGACGATCACTTCGGAAGCGGCCTGCAAAAGCTCCGTAATCAGGCGGTACTGCACGGGCGTAAAGCCGGTAAAGCCGTCGAAGACAATGACCGCGTCCCGCAAAAAACGGCAGTCCGCGACACGCTTCGCGCAGGCCAGCACCGTATCCTCCGCCGTCCGGAAATGTCCACTCACATATTCCTCAAAGGCGCGGTAGATCGTCTGAAGGTCCTTCAGTTTTTGTTGTAAATGCGGGCGCTTCGCGGCACCTTCGATCAGCGCGTCCAACTGCTCCGGCGCAATGTCATACTGCATGAATTCCGACAGCGTGCTCTTCACCTCATCCGCGTAGCCCGCCTTGTGCATGCCCTTTGCGATGACCGGCAGTTCTTTTTTCATGCGCAGGGAAAGATGCCGCAGGATCAGGGTCTTGCCGAGATCATCCAGCAGCACTTCCTTCGGATAACCGGCCTCGGCAAACACGCGATGCAGAAGACGCGAAAAGCTGAGCACATCAATGTTCATCAGCGCGTGCTTCGGATGCAGCTTCACAACCTCCTGCTGCACCTGCATCGTGAACTGATCCGGCACAAGAATGAGAAACCGTCCGTCCGGCGCGTCCTGCGCACGGCGGATGATTTCGTTGTACAGATATGTGGATTTTCCGGCACCGGAGGCGCCATAGATAAAGCGAAGCATAGTTTAGTGGTGGAACAATCGCATCCCCGTGAAGCACATCACCATGTCATGGGCGTCACAGGCCGCGATCACATGATCATCGCGGACGCTGCCGCCGGGCTGTGCCACATACTTCACACCCGAGCGTGCCGCGCGTTCGATGTTGTCGCCGAAGGGGAAGAAGGCGTCGCTGCCAAGTGCCAGTCCCGTCACGCCCGCAAGATGCGCGCGCTTCTCTTCCTCCGTCAGCGCCTCGGGCTGTTCCGTAAAGAGCGGCTGCCACTTGCCCTCCGCCAGCACGTCCTCGCATTCCGGACCGATGTAAAGATCGATCGCGTTGTCGCGGTCCTGGCGTTTCACCTCGTCCCTGAAGGGCAGGTTCAGCACCTTTTCGTGGGAACGCAGAAGGAAGTTGTCCGCCTTCTGTCCGGCGAGACGCGTGCAGTGAATGCGCGACTGCTGGCCGGCGCCGACGCCGATCGCCTGGCCGTCCTTCACGTAACAGACGGAATTGGACTGTGTGTATTTTAATGTGATGAGCGAAAGAATGAGATCGCGTTTTGCGTTCTCCGGCAGCGTTTTGTTTTTTGTCACGATGTTTGTGAGCAGCGTTTCATCGATGCGGAAATCGTTGTAGCCCTGCTCAAAGGTCACGCCGAAGACCTGCTTCTGCTCCAGCGCTTCCGGCACGTAATCGGGATCTATGCGGATCACGCAGTAATTGCCGTTTTTCTTCGCCTTCAGCAGTTCCAGCGCCTCGTCGGTGTAATCCGGCGCGATCACGCCGTCGGAGACCTCCGGCTTGATCAGCAGCGCCGTCTCTTTGTCGCAGACATCCGAGAGCGCGATAAAATCCCCGAAGCTGCTCATGCGGTCAGCGCCGCGTGCTTTCGCGTAGGCACAGGCCAGCGGCGTCAGCGTTGCGTTCGCGGCAATATGATACATCTTCCGTTCCGTTTCCGTCAGTTCCAGACCCAGCGCCGCGCCCGCGGGCGAGACATGCTTGAAGGATGTCGCCGCCGGCAACCCCAGCACTTCCTTCGCGCTTTTCACCAGCTGCCAGCCGTTTAAGGCGTCCAGCAGATTGATATAGCCCGGCTTGCCGTTCAGCGCCTCAAAGGGCAACGCCGCGCCGTCCTTCATAAAGACGCGCGAAGGCTTCTGGTTCGGATTGCATCCGTATTTTAATTCCATGGTACTCCCCCCTTAGGATTAACGATTCTTATTCACCACCCTGGCTGTCGCGCGCGTATTCTTCAAATCAATGAAGCGCACATAGAGCGAAACCTTGTTCTCCGGATCCAGCGCTTCCCAGGCCTCGTCCGTGATGCTGTCGATGTCACCGGACAGCTGTATGCGCTCCGGCTCTCCCGTAAAGGACGGCAGCGGATTGCGCTCGTCGTCGTAGGTGTGAATGTAATGGCCCGCACCCGCGCAGGGCGCTTCGTAGGTATAAGTGAAACGCAGGCAGGCCGGCACGTCCTTCTCCTTTTTCTTTGCGTTGTAGGGAACGCCCTTGTCCGCCTTCAGGATATTCAGCGCGTAGCCCATCTCGCCCTCGCGGATGTGCAGAAGACCGGAAATGCGCGGTGTGTAGTGCGGCGCGTCGGGCTCATACTCCCTTCTGCGCAGCGCCTTGTCGAAGATGTGCACGCTCTGGTGAAAGGACAGCTGCTCCGCCTTCTTCGCCTGCCGCTTGACCATTTCTTTGTGAATCGTGTCCGTCTGGTCACCGTTCGTCACGATGGTGTCACAGCCGACCGTGCGCACGGGCGTGTAAATGATGAGGCTCGGGTCCGCCACCTTCGTTTCGTCAAAGGGTCTGGTAAAAAGCTTTGTATCCTCTTCCACGAAGACGCGGTTGCGGCTGTTTTCGCTGCGTCCCATGATGAAATACATCAGCACCGCGTGCTTCGCGTCCTCATGCAGGCCCAGCACAATGCCGCGTCCCGGATAACTGACTGCCGATAATGCTTCTTTGATGGTTTTCATACAATGCGCCCCCCTCTTCCGGATGCAGAATCAAAAAACACGATTCCATTATATCTCATTTCCGGCATCTTTCCCACAGGAAGCGCAGATTTTTTCCGTTACGGGCTGTTCAGCCTTCTTTTTTTCCGGAAGGGACGGGCGGAATCCTGCACATTGCGGTACGCGATGATCAGCGCAATCATCAGGATCGTCAGACGGCGCGGCAGCTCCCGGGCCATCTCGTCGCCGGTGGCGCTGCCCCGCGCCGTGGATGCCCCTGCCGTATCCGGCTCTTCCTTCTGCGTCCCGGCCGCCGTCGATGTGAACGAAGTCAGACTGCCGGTCAGCTCCGCTTCTTTCGTGGCAGTGACGGCTGCGGAACCCCCTGTC
>JAFZLB010000061.1 GCA_017551665.1 Lachnospiraceae bacterium | reverse complement strand
GAAAGGAACTGCAGACGCGTTGCACTCGCCGCCTCGTCGATCAGATCAATCGCCTTGTCCGGCAGATTTCTGTCATTGATGTAACGGGCGGAAAGCTCCACCGCGGCCTGCAACGCGGCAGGCGTGATCGTGACGCGGTGATGCTCCTCGTATTTGTGCGCGATGCCGTTCAGAATGCCGATGGCCTCTTCCGTCGTCGGCTCCTCCAGCATCACCGGCTGGAAACGGCGCTCCAAAGCCGCGTCCTTTTCCACGTACTTGCGGTACTCCGTGATCGTCGTGGCGCCGATCATCTGCAGCTCTCCCCTGGCAAGGGAGGGCTTTAAGATACTCGACGCGTCAATGGAACCCTCCGCGCCGCCGGCACCGATGAGGGTGTGCATTTCGTCCACGAAGAGGATGATGTTCGGATCATCCTTCACCTCCTGGATGACCTTTTTG
Source organism: Lachnospiraceae bacterium (assembly GCA_017551665.1). GTDB lineage: Bacteria > Bacillota > Clostridia > Lachnospirales > Lachnospiraceae > Butyrivibrio. The sequence continues at coordinate 19,668 of JAFZLB010000061.1, read as the reverse complement.
ATGCGCTCCTCAAATTCGCCGCGGTACTTGCTGCCCGCGACCATGCCGGAAATATCCAGCGTCAGAAGGCGCGCGTTTTTGACCGTCATCGGTACGTCGCCCGAAGCGATCTTTTGCGCCAGTCCTTCCACGACGGCGGTTTTGCCGACACCGGGTTCGCCGATGAGACAGGGATTGTTCTTCGTGCGGCGGCTTAAGATCTGGATGGCACGACGGATCTCCGTTGTTCTGCCGATCACGGGATCCAGCTTTCCCTCCGCGGCCAGCGCCGTCAGATCCCTGCTGTATCGCGCAAGCGCGCTGCCCTTCTTGTGTCCGCCGTTCCTGACAGCCTTCAGATCCTCCTTGACGAGATTCGGATCCTCGCCCATGGCGGCCAGCGTCTCCGCATAGAGCTTCTGGATGGGGACGTTCATCGTCGCGATCAGACGCAGCGCCACGTTTTCCCCTTCCCGGATCAGCGCAAGCAGAATATGCTCCGTGCCGGTCTTCTCCGCCTTGAAACGTGCGGCCTGCCTCGCGGCCTCTTCCAGCACCTTCTCCGCGCGAGGCGAAAAGCCGTCCGCGTCCATCGTCATCAGCATCCCGTCCTGCACGATCAGATCACGGATCATGTGCATCATGCGGTCTTCATCCACACCGTTGTCCGTCAGAATCCGGGACGCGACGCTGCCCTTGGTTTTGATCAGGCCCATCAGCAGGTGCTCCGTGCCGATATAATTGAGTTTCAGCTCCTGCGCGGCCTCTCTGGCGTGCCGGAGAACCTCCTGTGCCTTTGCAGTAAATTGATCGTTTGTCATATATTTTTCCCTTTCCTGTCTATACGCCCCATTCGTCGCAGATCGCGTCCAAAAGCCCGTGCAGTTCCTTCCGCGAAATGTTCTTGCAGACGGCCCGCGCGAGCACGAGCGACATCTCCGCCCTGGCCTCCTCGATCGCCCGGAGCTTGTCGATATCAATGGCGATCATGGCGCCGCGCCTGCGGTCGATCTTCAAAAAGCCCTCCCGCTGTAAAATGGCGTAGGCCTTGTTGACCGTGTGCATGTTGATCCCGATGGTCTCCGCAAGGGTTCTGACGCTCGGCAAAAGCTCGCCCTCCCGGATCTGTGCGGTAACAATCCCCAGAATGATCTGATTGCAAAGCTGGACATAGATCGCTTCGTCCGAATGAAAATCAATTTCGATTACCATATCGTCACCTCTGAAAAAACACGCTTGTTATATTTATTATATAACAAGCGTGTTTCTCTGTCAAATCAATTCACGAATGCTGCTTACTCAAAATCGTTCAGCGAACCGTACTCATAATCATCCATGTCATCGTCCATGAAATTGCGGGGACGTCTCGTACGGCTCTCCGCCTCCGGCGTACGCTCCGGCTGATAGACGCGGCTGATGGCGCGGGGCTGTTCGTCCTCATAATCATCCTCGTCATCATAATCCTCGTCTTCGTCATCATAGTCATCGTCCCTGCGACGACGGAAGCGGGAGAAGAAGCCGCCGCCCCTTCTCGGCGGATCGTCATCGTAATCATCATCCTCCTCGTCGTCTTCCTCCTCGTCTTCTTCCTCGTCATCATAAGAAGCGGCCTTGCGTCTGCCGAAGAAGGAGCGTCTCGGTCTGTCTTCCTCTTCCTCGTCCTCAAAATCACCGTCCTCTTCGACGTCCTCGTCGTCATAGCCCTCGTCATAATCCTCATCACGGTAGCGGCGGTAACGCAGTACCACCATCACCAGAAGAACGACGGCCACGAGTGCGATGATGCCGAGAATGATGCTTAAGATTTTCAGCGCCGTGTTGCTCTTTTCCACGCTCTGCAGCCGGACCAGCTCCTGGTTCGCGGAAAGCAGCTGCTGGATGTTGGTGCGGGTACCGGAATTGTTGTCCATGAGCCACGGTGCCATTTCATCGTTATTGTCCAGATCATAGACCACCGTGTACTGCTGTCCCATCATGCCGCTGTTATCACCGGCATTCGGATCTTCCGTCACGGGCGTTTCCGGCGTCGTGCCGCCGGGTGTTTCCGTCCCGGTGTCCCCGCCGGGTGTTTCCGTGCCGCCGGGCGTGGGCGCGGGCTCGCCTTCCTCCACGGTCAGAAACGCGGCCAGAACATAGCCCTCATTGTTGTCATTGTAGCGGATCTTGTACCACTTGGCTCCGTCCGCCGCCGTTGTCTCACCGATGACCACCACGGGGGTATTGGGCTGCAGATTCGCGACGGAGGCGTAAGTCGCACCGGCGTCGTTGCGGACGTTGATCGCCGCGGTTGCGCTGACCACTGCGTTGCGTTCCACAAAGGGCGCTTCCGCGGGTGTTTCCGTTCCGGTCTCTCCGCCGGGAGTCTCACCGCCCGTCGTGCCGCCGTCGGTCTTCACGTCCACAAAATCACTTCTGACATAACCCGTCTGTCCGTTGACCGTGATCTTGTACCAGTCCATGCCGGTGGCGTCCTTCTCGGTGCCTTCGATTTCGAAGGTCTGACCCGCGTTGACGCTGCCCACCGGATTGGAATTGACCGTCGGTTGCGAACGGACGTTGACGCCGTTGGCTTTGATCGTCCCCGTGTCCGCGAATGCCGTCAGGACATTCACACTGAACAGGAAGGCAACGATCAGAACAGACAAGGCTCCCCTGACACTTCTTCTCAAACTTTTTTTCATAAAAAACTCACTCTCCTTTGTTCCCGGACGCCCGAACGCTGCAATACCGCGGACTCCTTATGTGCTTTCTTCTATGGACTTTCCGATATCATGCCGCAGATACTTCCCGTCGAATTTGACCTGTTCCGCGGCCTTATAGGCCTGTTCTCTCGCTTCCGTCAGGCTGTCCGCCACCGCAGTGACGCCCAAAACCCTGCCGCCGTTTGTCACCACCTCGCCGGCGACGGAAATCGTTCCGGCATGGAAGCAGTATTGGTCCTTTGCCTGATCAAAATACTCCAGCCCCCGGATGATCTTTCCTTTCTCATAGGAAACCGGGTAGCCGTCGCTTGCCAGCACCACGCAGACCGCGGCGCGGTCATCAAAGGAAACATCCGCCTGGTCCAGCGTGCCGTCGATGCAGGCATTCACCGCATCGATGAGATCGGAGCGCATCCTGGGCAACAGCACCTGTGCCTCCGGATCCCCGAAACGCGCGTTAAACTCCAACACCTTCGGCCCGTCCTCCGTCAGCATCAGTCCGAAGAAAATGACACCCTTGAACGGCCGGTCCTCTTTGCGCATCGCGTCCACGGTGCGCTGATACACCGTTTCATGGCAGATGCGGTCAATCTCTTCCGTATAAAACGGACTGGGCGAAAAGGTTCCCATCCCGCCCGTATTCAATCCGGTATCGCCGTCGCCGATACGCTTGTGGTCCTGGGCAGAGCCCATGATCCGGTAGGAATGACCGTCCACAAAGGTCAGCACAGAGACCTCGCGTCCCTGCAGATACTCTTCGATGACGATCTGTTTCCCGGCATCGCCGAAGGTACGTTGAATCATAATCTGATCAATGCCGTCATGCGCTTCCTGCGCCGTGTTGCAGATCAGAACCCCCTTGCCGAGCGCAAGCCCGTCCGCCTTCAGCACCACGGGATAGGAAACCTCATGCAGATAGATCATGGCTTCCTCGGGTTCCGAAAACGTCCGGCTGGCCGCACAGGGTATATCATACTTCATCATCAGTTCTTTTGCAAATGCCTTGCTTCCTTCCAGAATCGCGGCGCGTTTGTCCGGTCCGAAGATGCGCAGGCCGGCCTCGCGGAATACGTCCACAATTCCGCCGACCAGCGGATCATCCATCCCGACAATCGTCAGATCGATCTGCTGCTCCAGGGCAAAGCTCTTTAAGCCCTCAAAATCCATTGCACCGATGGAAACGCAGCTCGCAAGCGAAGCGATTCCGGCATTTCCCGGAGCGCAATAGATTTCCGGCTGATATTTGCTTTCGGACAGCGCCTGCACGATCGCGTGCTCCCGGCCGCCGCCGCCGATGACCAATACTTTCATTTTTCTCCTTTATGCTTTCCTGCTTCTTGCAATCTCCGCGACGGCCTCCGGCAGGATCACCCATTCCGCTTCTTCCATGACGCGTCTTTGCAAACTTTCCGGCGTATCCCCGGGCCTTACGTCAACCGCCTTCTGTTTCAGAATCGGTCCCGTGTCCAGGCCCTCATCCACCAGATGCACGGTGGCGCCCGTGACCTTCACGCCCCGTTCCAGCACCGCCTCATGCACCCGCAGTCCGTAGAATCCCTTTCCGCAAAAGGAGGGAATCAGCGAAGGATGCACATTGAGGATGCGTCCCTCATACCGCTGTACCATTTCGGACGGAACCGTCGCGAGAAAGCCCGCCAGGACAATGATGTCCGGATTTGCCGCCTCCGTTTCCTTCAGCAGTGCCTGCGCAAAGGCCGCTTTGTCCGGATACTCCTTTGCGGTTACCACCGCCGTCGGAATGCCCCGATCTCTTGCGCGTGTCAGCGCGTAGGCCTCCTTCCGGTTGCTTAAGACCAGGACGATTTCACTTTCCGGAATCCGTCCGTCGGACACGGCGTCCATCAGTGCCTGCAGGTTCGTGCCGCCGCCGGACACAAAGACCGCGATCCTCAGCACAACTCCACCCCCTGCTCCGAGGCGAAGGTTTCTCCGACGAGGAAGGCGCTCTCACCCGCGGAAGCGACGGCCTGCACGGTCTTGTCCGCGTCCTCTTTTGATACCGCAAGCACCATGCCCAGCCCCATGTTAAAGGTGTTGTACATGTCCCGCTCTTCCAAGCCGCCCTCTGCCCGCAACCAGGCAAAGACTTCCGGAAGGGGAAAGCTGTCTTTTTGGATCCTTGCGGAAATGCCTTCCGGCAGCATCCGCGGAATGTTTTCATAAAAACCGCCGCCGGTGATATGACTGATGCCGCGGACGCTGACACCGGCTTCCTTCACGGCACGCAGCGCCTTCACATAAATCCTTGTCGGCGCAAGCAGCACCTCACCCACCGTTTTGTCAAAACCCGCCGGCTTTTCCGTCAGGGCGATGTTTTGATCCTTCAATATCCTGCGTACCAGGGAAAAGCCGTTGGCATGCACGCCGCTCGAAGCGATGCCGATGAGCGCGTCCCCTTCCCGCACCGCGGAACCGTCAATCATCTCCTCCCGCTCCGCGACACCGACGGCAAAGCCGGCCAGATCATAATCCGTCTCCGGCATGAGGCCGGGATGCTCCGCCGTTTCTCCGCCGATCAACGCACAGCCGGCTTCTTTGCAGCCGGCGGCAACGCCCTTCACGATGTCTGCAATCGTTTCCGGCACATTCTTGCCGCAGGCGATATAATCCAGGAAAAACAAGGGCTCCGCCCCCTGGGCCGCGATATCGTTGACGCACATGGCCACGCAGTCGATGCCGATCGTATCATGCACGCCCATGCGGATGGCGATTTCGGTCTTTGTGCCGACACCGTCCGTCCCCGAAAGCAGCACCGGATGGCGCATGCCCTTGAAGGCTTCCGCGGAAAAGGCACCGGCAAAGCCGCCCAGCGAGGTCAGCACCTCCGGGCGCAGCGTGGACTGTACGCTGTCCTTCATCAGCGAAACCGCACGATAGCCCGCTTCGATATCCACTCCGGACTGTTGGTAATTCAGTGACATCCGATTCGAAACTCCCCCGTTTCCTGTCCTTCGTCAGTTCGCGGCATAGCCCGCGTATCCCGTTTCCTGCAGACGTCTGTCCTTGGCGGATACCGTTTCCGCCATGTCTGCCTTGTAATCCGCCAGTTTTTTCGTCAGCGCTTCGTCGCCCGCAGCAAGAATCCTGACCGCGAGAAGACCCGCGTTCAGTCCGCCGTCGATCGCCACCGTCGCCACGGGAATCCCGGGCGGCATCTGGACGATAGAGTATAAAGCGTCCGTTCCTTCAAGTGCGCCGGAGCGCATCGGCACGCCGATGACGGGAAGCGTCGTCAGTGCCGCGCACATCCCGGGCAGATGCGCCGCCATGCCCGCGCCCGCAATCACCACCTTCACGCCGCGCTCCGCCAGCGTCTTCGCGTATTCGACAAAGGCGTCCGTCTGACGGTGCGCCGAAAGAATGCGGATCTCGTAATCGATGTCAAAGGCTTCCAAAAGCCCCGCGGCCTTTCCCATAACGGGAAGGTCGGAATCGCTCCCCATGACAACGGATACCAGTGGCATGTCCTTGTTCTCCCTTTCTACGCGCGGAATCCCAGAAACAGGATGCCGCCGATACATACAATCGCCGCCGCGTTCAGAAAAATCCCGAGCCGCGGAAACAGCAGATACACTTCTCTTTCCAGTCGTGAAAGAATCCCGAGGATGAGTCCCGCAATCGCGTAAATCAGTGCCAGGAGAATCCCGGCGGCAGCGGAAGCGCTTGCGCCCCCTGTACCGCGTACTGTCAATACCACCGCCAAAATCACGGCGGAAAAGCTCATGACGCTGATCACCACGGAAAAAATACCACGCCAGGGATGCTTTTTGTCCGTAAAGATAAAGCGGCCCCTGCGGCGATGACGCAGCTGGCGTTCGGAAAGTGACAGCCCCGGGAGAGAGCCCGTGACCCGCTGCAGCCATGTCTGTTCTTCGTGCCGGTCCATCGGCTCAGATCAGAAACTTCTTCCGGCCGCCCAGAAGCTTTGCGCCGTTGATGATCAGCACAACGCCGACCGCGGTCCCGAGGACAATATTCACGATGCCCGCGGCAAGGCTCATCTTGCCGACACCGCCCATCAGTTTATAGGTCCGTTCTTCCATTTCCTCTTCCTTTCCGGATGGTTCAATGACCGATTCCGTATTCTTCGTAATAGCGCGCAATGGCGCGTTTTCTCTCTTCATCAATCAGGACACGGCCGCTGACCGGCTGCGTGGACAGAAACTCCACCGCCTCGTCCATACTGACCAGGGCATGTGTCCGGAAACCGTAACGCTGCCGCAGTTCCTCCAGCGCCGTCGTCTTGCCGCCGGGGCCCTTTTCTCCGCGGTCCAGCGCAATGATCAGACCGACAATCTCCACGTCCGCAAGCGACTTCAGCAGCGGCACGCTCTCGTCAATGGAGGAGCCGCTCGTTGTCACATCCTCGATCAACAGCACCCGGTCCCCGTCGTTCAATCCGCTGCCGAGCAGCACGCCGGCGTCACCGTGATCCTTCATTTCCTTGCGGTTGGAGGAGAAACGGACTTCCCTGCCGTAAAGTGTATGCAGTGCCGTCACCGTTGCGATGGAAAGGGGAATGCCCTTATACGCCGGCCCGAAGATCACGTCAATATTGGGTCCGTAGTGTTCCTCAATCGCCCTGGCGTAAAACGCGCCGAGCCGGTTCAGCTGCGAACCGCTGACGAAGGCGCCGGTGTTGACGTAAAAAGGAGAACGTCTTCCGCTTTTCAGGGTAAAGTCCCCGAACTGCAGCACGCCGCTCTCCGCCATAAAGGTGACAAAAGATTCTTTGAATCCCGCGTTCATCCCCGATCTCCCCGTAAGAACCGCACGTCCTTATTGCAGGACGGCATTGCACTCCACGATCATTTCCCCGACTGCCACACGCGCCGCTTCGCCGACCGCCTCCGTTCCGAGGTGGGCGTACTTTTCATCGCGCCATGCGCCGATGATGGCACGGGAGCTGTTGACGATGACACCCTCTCCCTGATCCGTGAAATACGGACGAAGGCTCTCCGCCGTCCCGCCCTGTGCGCCGTAGCCCGGCACCAGGAACATCGTGTGCGGCATCAGCTCACGCAGACGCTCGGCAACGCCCGGGTATGTCGCGGCCACCACGGCACCCACACTGCTGAACTCCGCACCGCCGCGCACATCCTCTCCCCAGACGTTCACGCCGGAAGCGATGTGTTCGTAAATCGGGTAGCCTTCGCTGCGTCTGTCCTGCAGCTCCGCACCGGAGGGATTGGAGGTCTTGACCAGAATGAAGATGCCCTTGTTCTCCGCGGCGCACACCGAAATAAAGGGTTCGATGCCGTCCGTGCCGAAATAGGGATTGACCGTAATGATGTCCGTGTCAAAGGCACGGAAGGTCGCGCCGCCAACCTGCACACGCCCCAGATGCGCCCTCGCGTAAGCCGCGGAGGTGGAACCGATATCACCGCGCTTGACATCGCCGATGACGATCAGATCCTTCTTTTTGGCGTATTCGATGGTATCGCGGTAGGCCGCCAGTCCGGGAATCCCGAACTGCTCATACATCGCAATCTGCAGCTTGACCGCAGGGACGATATCATAAATCGCGTCGATGATATCCCGGTTAAACGCCGCCAGCGCCTCCCCCGCGCCTTCCAGCGTCATGCCGTAAACCTTATAGGCCGCGTCCGTGATTCGCTTCGGAACAATCGTAAGCTGCGTGTCCAGACCCACACAGACCGGCGCTTCTTTTTTGCGGATGGCCTCCGCTAATTTCTGCATCATAGTTTAGATTCTACCACATTACCTTTCTGTTGTCACACATTTGTTACAAAAATATTACGGTCTCAAAAATGCTGCCGGTACCACTCCAAAAACGCGTACACAGCCCATACCTTCCGCCACAGATCGGAATAGCCGCCGAGGAAGGCATCCAGCATCCGGTCCAGTTCCTTTCTGCGGAAAAAGCGCTCCGCCGTTTCGCTCCGTAAGACTTCCATGACGCTCCCGTTGTACTTCGCGTCCGCGAGCCAGTAGCGGATGGGCACGACAAAGCCTAACTTTTTGCGGTAGGCCACCTCCCGCGGCAGCACCTGTTCCGCCGCCTTGCGCACCACTAACTTGTTATGATCCCCCTCCGCCTTATATTTCGCGGGCACACGGGAAGCGATATCAAAGACGCGCAGATCGGTCAGGGGCATCCGCACCTCCAGACCGGAAGCATCACTCATCCGGTCCACATTGAGGTAAATATCCCCGTCCAGCCACAGGCGGATATCGATGTCGCACATCCGGTGCAGGGGATCGAAGTCGCGGTTCTCCTCGTAAAAGCCGCGCACAAGATCAAAGGTCCGGATGCCCTTGTCATAGCGCAGCAGAAGCTCCTGTTTCTCCTCCTCCTTCATGATGTTCGTGTTGCCCGTGTAAAAGGTTTCCAGGCGTTTGCCGTATTCCTCCGCCTTGCGGTAGATGTTGTAACCGCCGAAGAACTCGTCGCTGCCCTCGCCGGAATACACGATGCGGGCGGCCTCGCCCCTCTCTGCCGCCGCCGCCACGCTGTCGCAGCCGATGGAAAACACGACGGCGGAAGCGTCACCCAGCGGCTGTTCCATGCCCTGCATCACTTTCGGGGCCTGCGCGAAGTATTCCTCCGGCTGCACGATGCGGCGGTCGAACACCCTGCCGAGATGCTTTGCCGTTTCCGCGGCCAGCACCGATTCGTCCAACTGCTCAAACTCATAGCCGCAGCCGTGTGCGGTCTTTGCCTTCGACACCGCCAGCACATAAGAGGAATCCACGCCGCCGGAGAGGAAGGAATCCGCTTCGTCGCCATCGCCCTCCAGCTCCTCCATGATGGTCTTCACCGTCTCATGCAGCTCCTCCGCGAAATCCTCCGCGCTTCTGCTGTTGTCCGGTTGGAAGACGGGGCGCCAGTAGCGTTCCGTTGTGATTTGTCCATCGTGAAAAGTCAGCACATGACCGGGCAATACCTTTTTTACGCCTTCAAAGAAGGTCTCCTCCCCGCCGGGGTAGGACAGCGTCAGGTAATGCTGCAGCATGCGTTCGTTCAGTTCTTTGGAGAAGCCCTCCGCGTCGAGGATGTCCTTCAGATGTGTCCCGCAGAGGAAGCGTCCGTCCGGCAGCAGGCAGTAATACAGCGTCTTCGTGCCAAAGGCATCGCGCAGCAGCACGGTCGTATCCGTCGCCTCATCCCGCAGCACGGCCGCGTACATCCCGTGCAGATGCAGTCCCGCGTCCCTCCCCCATTTCTCATAGGCCGCGGCCAGCAGCGCGCGTTCCTTCTCTTCGCGGGGATGCGCGCTGTCAATCCCCAGTTCCGCGCAGAGCGCTTTATGGTTGCGGATATGCCCGCGGTATGATGTGGTTTGATACATGACATTGCCCTTCCGGTAGGTTGTGTGCGCGTTACGTGTTTCGGGTTGTGTACGCGCTTTCCCGTCGTTTTGTCGGTACGCTTCGGCGGACGCTTCCGCTCAGAGTTCGCTCGTTACGACACTAACTCGCAAAGAACGCTCGTAAGTGTCGACGGCTCACTATGCCGCCTCATCGTATCCGAAGCAAAACGCCGGCGCGCGGTCAGGGTCTGCGTGAAAATGGCCGTACACTATGTTCTTGAATCATTTTGTAAGTGTGTACAATATCTTGTATAATACAAAGATACTACCATAGATGATTGAAATAATAAAGTGAGGACAATGTGGACTGTGAGGACAATGTGGACGCTTCAGGTCAATTCGATTCTTCGGAATTTCTAAAAGGGATCAGGGAGATACGTGACACAACATCGTCACCCGGTCTTGCGCGGGCAGCCGTGTTGCTTCCGCTTCTGAATTTGGACGGGGAATGGCATATCCTCTTCCAACAGCGGGCACTTGATATCGAAATGCAGCCGGGGGATGTGTGCTTTCCCGGCGGGCATACGGAGGATGGCGAGACACAGGAGGAAACCGTGCTGCGGGAGGTGTCGGAGGAACTCTGCGTCAGTCCGTCGCAGATTGAACTGCTGCGGAAGATGCCTGAGATGCAAGGCCCCGGAGGGCTGATAGTGACGCCCTTTGTCGGCGTCCTGCATGACTATGAGGGCAGCTTTGATCCGAAGGAAGTGGATCATGTCTTCACGGTACCGCTCTCCTGGTTTGAGGCAAATCCGCCGGAATGCCACGAAGCCCGCTATGAATTGGTCTTGCCCGAAGATTTCCCCTACGAACTGATCCGGGGCGGCAAAGACTACCCCTTCCGGAAACTTCCGCATTCCATGTACTTTTACCGGCATCCCGAAGCCGTCATCTGGGGCTTTACCGCGAAACTAATCAAAAGATTCATGGGACTCTTGGTTGAAATGGATATGCATCATGTTTTATAATGTCAACAGGTTAAGCTTTTCACTGACGGGGTGTCGGATATGTTTGAAAGAGAAATGACTTGGGAACAAATGGTGACTGCCTATCCTTCACAATGGGTCATTGTCAGGGATGCCGTTATGGATGGCCCCGACATCATTTCCGGCGTTCTTGTCGATGTAAGAAAAGATGAGGATATTCTTTCTTACCGCATCAGCCATCCGCGTAAGGGCTTTACGTTTCGCCGTACAACAGAGGAGAGTATGAGTGGCATCGCAAACTAATACCGTTTCTTTTCCGCTGTCAAAACGTCTGTCACGTCCTTTTTTTGACTATTATACGGGTTCTGAGTCAATCTCTTTTTTATTTGATACCGGCGCGAACATACCGGTCTGGTGCTCCGGCGCTGATCTTCTGCTATCTGCATACCCTGACGCGCAAACAACTCCATTTGAGCATGAAATACATGGCTTCGGAAAAGAGCCGGAGTCCGGTCAGATGTTCCTCATTCCCGTATTTGAACTCAAGAGCGCTGATTCGGCGTACCGTCTGCACAATCTGCATGTTGTTGTTTTAGATCGTCCCGAAATCGGTTGTGATTTCCTGATCTGTCCGGGAATGTTTGAAAAATCCGATTATCTCGTCACAAACAGAAGCGGCAAATATATCTCATTTACAAGCGACAAAGAGGATTATTATTTCACACCTGTACGGAATGATGACGGTTCCTTTAAGCGTTTCGTGGTGTGGGATCAAGTATCATCGTCATGACGAGGCACTATGTTTACATCCTCGAATGCGCGGACGGCACGCTCTATGCCGGGTACACGACGGAGCCTGAGCGGCGGCTGAAGGAGCACAACGCCGGCATCGGCTGCAAGTACACGAGGGGACGCCTGCCTGTCCGGATGGTCTATACAGCGTCCTTCGCGACACGCGGCGAAGCCCTCAAAGAAGAAGCCCGCATCAAGAAACTGACGCGGGCACAGAAGCTGCTTCTCTTCCGGAAATAAATTTCTGTTCCGCTCCGTCAGAACGAAATGAAGCTTCATTGGCTGTCAATTCCGAATGGCAACTCCGAAAAAAACGTGATAGAATAATTGTCATGAGAAACTACCCGTGGGCATTAAAAAACACATTACCGGTATTGTCCGGCTTCACCTTTGCCTTTTCCCTGAACTACCTGATCTCCATGTACGGCCAGTGGGGGGAATATGCCGGCGTTGCGGATTACGGCCGCAATGTCCTGTCTCTTTTTTTGTTTGCGTTTAGTGTGTTTCTTCTGAGACGATGTCTGCGTGAACGTGACCGTCGTCTCCTGTTTCTAAGCATCATTTGCGGCATCCTGCTCAGTATTTCCTGTGTCTGGGGAACCTGGCTGGTTTACCGCCTCACGTTGTTTTCTTCCGGAAGGGACATCTTCCTGCAGATACTTCTGGTTTTCGGCATGACACCGGTCTGTGCCGCTCTGATTCGTGAACTGTTCCTTTTCCTGGAATTCCTGCGGACACGTTGCCTTCAGCCCCCCCCCCGACCGCCCCGGTCAATATAAGGGGCTGTCTCACCTCTTTCTGCCACTTACGTCATTTCTCCGCACACACCCCCTGATGCAGATACCTGTATGCATGGGGGCGATATTTCTTGCCTGGCTGCCGCATTTTCTGAGCGCATACCCCGGCTATATCGCTTATGACGCACTGTATCAGATTCGCGCCTATCTTGATCACTGGTACAATGCACATCATCCGGTGATTCACAGCCTCATGCTCACCCGCGCCTTTCAATCCGGCGTGAACCGCGGAGATATCTCCTCCGGGCTGGCACTCTATACGCTTGTACAGATGATGCTTCTTGCCTTTACGTTTGCGCTGTTTTTGTATCTTCTCCGGAAGATGTCTGTTCCGAGATATATTCGCATCGGTCTGCTTCTCTGGTACTGCTTCTTCCCGGCACACCAGATCATGGCACTTGGCAGCACGAAAGATGTCCTTTGCGCCGGCTTCTTTCTTGTCTATATCACCGTGTTTGCGCTTCTTCTTCGAGAAGAGAGAACGCTTTCGTTTCCGGAAGCGCTGATGCTGGTTATCGCTGGAATGATGAGTTGCCTATTCCGCAACAACATGTCCTACGCACTGTTGGCCGGAGGTCTTTTGACGGGTCTTTTCATCCGGCCCCGGAGAAAGAAACTGCTTGTGATTACGCTTGTACTGCTTTCCGTTGGAAGCGGATATCTGGCAAACCGGTTTCTGATTCACCTCACCAAAGCCGTCCAGCCGGATCAGATGCGGGAAACGCTGAGTATGCCCTTGCAATCCATGGCACGGACAGTGAATCAGCGACGCGATGAAATCGACGAGGAAACCCTCTCGCTGGTCGAACAATACATTCCCCCGGAGACGATTTCACAATATTTGTATTTTATTGCAGACGCCGTCAAAAACGACGCAAACGAAGATATGCTGAGAGAAAATCTTTCTTCCTTTTTTCGATTGTGGCTTTCTCTCGGTTTACGTTTCCCGGATGAATACGTGGAAAGCGTCGCCGCAAATACCATCGGCTTTTGGTATCCGCTGAACCTCCCGGCCTTTCTTGAGGGCGGAATTTCCAACCGGGGAATCACGGAACTTGATCAGGGATATGTGATCGAATACCGCGACCACGCCCCCTGGTTTCAGATGCTCTTTGGCTGGCTCTACCGTGTGGACGCACGCAGCATTCCCGTTCTCGGATTTTTGCATCGATCTGCCTTTACCTTCTGGATGATGCTGCTGCTGACGCTTTATTCCGTCTGGAAGAAGAACCGGTACATGCTTTTGTTGTCCCTGACCTGCTGGATGTATTTCGGCACTTGTTTTCTCGGCCCGGTTGTCTTTTTCCGGTATATCTACTGTCTGGTCTGCGCCCTGCCCTTGCTGTGGCTGAGTGCGTACCAGCGTCCGGCGGAGTCTTAAGTTGTGGTATGGGGATATAAACAATACTCATAAAAAACCAAGACACAAGAAGGAGGAAAAACAAAATGCGCAAAAAAAACATCTGTCGTTTTCACCGCCTGATCGCACTCTGTTGTATGGCCGTGGTGCTTGCGTCCTGCGGAAACAACGCCGCACAGAAGGAATCGTCCACAAGCACGCAGTCCGCCAGTGCATCGCAGGATGACACGGGAAATGCCGCAGAAGAAACGGCATCCGAACCGGAAGAAACCGCTCCGGTTTTGCAGGAATTTGAAGGCACACTCGTCGCGGAGCTTCCGGATTACGGACGGTTTTATCTGCAGTCGGTCACACTGGAAAAAGATATCACGCAGTTAGGAAAGATATATCAGGACGACTACGAAAGACATGTGGAGGCACAGCCATGTATCAGGCTGCAGGGAACACTGGTCAATGATGTTCGCGGTGACGGAGAATGCAGAGTAGAGCTTGTGAAGAACACATTTAGTTTTGACACCGAACGGCAGCGCGTGATCGAGTGTTTCTATGCATGGGGCTGGGACGACGGTTCCTATCAAAGAGACATGTTTACAACCTATAAAACGAAAATACAAGCGGGACCTGTCGAGAGCGATGTGACGGGACCTGTGATGGGGGAAAGCAAGACGCTTTCGATTCTGTTGTATGACGCGGGTACCTGGTTGCCTGGAAGCGGCTGGAACCCCTTTGCCAACGACGCGTATGAATTTACGGAGCAAAGTATTATTCGCGTCAATTTTCTCGGAAACACCTTCCGCATCCGGCTGCGCGGAGGCGGCGCGTTTGACTGTGAAACGGCAGGTGAACTCATGGAAGTGGACGATCTTCAAAAAGTCGTGGATGAGTATAATACATGGAAGGGAACGGATTATCAAGCGGGCGTGGATCCGGAACCCTGGATACCGGAAAACAACAAAACGTTTCGTTACACGGATGAGGGGGAACTGAAAAGCGTCATGTTCAACTGGAATACTTCTCAGGACACGGGAGATGCCCCGCATCAGGAGGCTTTGCAGCATTTACAGACGATGATTCCGCTACTGATCAATGACGGTACGAAGGCGGATACCGTACTCTCTTTCCTGGAACAATGTATCAAAGAAAAAAGTGTTAACTACCCCGGAGCCGAAACAGACTTCCTGTATGTGGACGGTTATTATATTACATGGCATAGCGAATACAGTTACGGCTCCTCGGAGAAAGCCGTGACACACAAGTTTTCAATCGATCCTTTTCCAATCAGCGAGGAAGAGCGCGCAGGAATACAGTAAAAGAATGATATGACCGGTCATGAAACAACAGGCTGTTGCCGCCCTCGGTGACAGCCTGTGTTCTATTTGCTTTTCTGTTACATTCGGTCGGCCCGGGCGGCGGCGCGGGTGAGAAGCGCCGCGTCGCGGTAAATGTCCGCGATGCGGAAGGCCAGCGCGCCGGACTGACGCAGGCCGAAGAGCTCGCCGGGACCGCGGAGCTTTAAGTCCTCTTCCGCGATATGAAAGCCGTCATTGGAATCCTTCATGACGCCGAGGCGTTCCGAGGCAGCGCCGTTCGCCGCCTGCGGCGAGGTATCCACAAAAATACAGTAGGACTGTGCCTCTCCCCTGCCGACGCGCCCGCGCAGCTGATGGAGCTGCGCTAAGCCGAAGCGCTGTGCGTCCTCGATCATCATCACCGTCGCGTTCGGCACATCGACGCCGACCTCCACGACCGTCGTCGAAACCAACACATCCGTCAGATGCGCGGCATATTCCTCCATCACGCGGTCCTTTTCCTTCGCCTTCATCTGCCCGTGCAGCAAAGAAATGCGGATATCGGAAGGCAGCACATCCCGCAGCTCCTCCGCGTATTCCGTTACATTCGTCAACCCTTCCATCTCGCCGGGCTCAATCATCGGGCAGATCACATAGGCCTGATGCCCCTCACGGACCTCCTTCACAATCATCTGCCATGCCTTCTCCCGGTAAGAGGTATTGACCACGGCATTCTTGATCGGCAGGCGTTTGGCCGGCGCCTCGTCCAGCAGGGAAACATGCAAATCCCCGTACAGAATAATCGCCAGCGTCCTCGGGATGGGTGTCGCACTCATGGACAGAATATGCGGAACCGATTTCCCCTCCAGCGCCTCTCTCTGCCGCACACCGAAACGGTGCTGCTCGTCCGTCACGACCAGCGCAAGCTTTTGGTACGTCACCGCTTCCTGGAAGAGCGCGTGCGTCCCGACAATCAGGTTACAGCTTCCGTCCGCGATATCCGCAAGCGCCTCTCTCCTGTCCTTCGCTCCCATGCTGCCCGTCAGAAGCACCGGACGTACGGGCAGTCCGTAATCCTCACCCCACTTTTGAAAGGTCGCGAAATGCTGCGCGGCCAGCACGGCCGTCGGTGCCATGATCGCGCCCTGGTAGCCGTTCGTCGCGCAAAGCAACAGCGCAAGGAAGGCCACGACCGTCTTGCCGCTGCCCACATCCCCCTGGATCAGGCGGTTCATCTGATGCGCACCGCATAAATCCTCGCGGATCTCTTCCCAGACGCGCGTCTGGGCTTTCGTCAGCCGGTAGGGCAGAGCCTCCAAAAAGCGGACGGTCTCCGCCGTCTCAATGCAGGGAAAGGCGTTCGGTGCCGCGTCGTTTTCCTCCTTGAGCGCACGCAGCTTGCGGATGAAATCATAGAATTCCTCAAAGGCGAGGCGGTTCCTGGCCGCGACATACTCCGCCTCGTTCTTCGGAAAATGAATGCCGAAGAGCGCCGCGCGGATGCCGATGAGACCTTCCTCCTGAAGCAGTTCCTCCGGCAGCGTCTCTTCCTTGTAGCAACCGAAATCCAGCGCCTTGCGGACGCTTTTCATAACCGTGTTGTTTGTCAGACCCTTTGTCAGGGGATAGACCGGCTGCATGGAACCGGCAAGCGAAGCGTATTCCTCCGGCGCGTACATGGAAGGCTGCTGCAACACCAGCCCCTTCCCCTTCCGCCGCGCCATGCCGCGGAACACATACCGTCTGCCGGGCTTCAGATGGTTTCTGAGAAAGGGGGCGTTGAACCAGACGAGCTGCAGATTGCCCGTCTCGTCGCCGCAGCTGACCGTCAGCACCGTCACACCCCTGCCCTTGCGCAAAAAGGGATTGCCCGTAATGATGCAGCTGACACAGGCCATCGTGTCCGCCCGGAGCTGATCCACCGTCGTCACTTCCCCGAAAACGGAAAAGGTGCGCGGATAGTACTGCAGCAAAGCCGCAAGATCCGTCACACCCACCTTTTCAAACAGCGCCGCCGTCTTTTCGCCGACGCCCTTTAAGTCCGTCAGCGGCCTGCGCAGATACGCCTGCCGCTGTTCCGGAGACCTTTCGTTCCCGTCCGTACGCAGCGCCACGAGGGCTTACTCCACGGAAAGAATGTAATAATACACAGGCTGCCCGCCGTAGGACAGTTCAATGTCCACGTCCGCGTAGGCGTTGGCCAACGCGTCGCGGATTTCCTCCGCCTGCTCCTTCGGCGTGTCCTTGCCGTAATAAATGCTGATCAGGGCGCTTTCCTCATTGACGAGCGCGTCCAGCATTTCGCAGACCACGGCCGCGCAGTCCTTGCCGGAGGAAAGAATGCCCTCGTCCCCGATGCCCATGAAGTCACCCTCATGGATCTGCCGGCCTTCAATCTCCGTGTCCCGGATGGCGTAGGTCACTTCGCCGGAAGCGATCGCGCCGAATGCCTCCCGCATGGAAGCCTCGTTTTCCTCGGCGCCCTCGCCGTCCATATAGCCCAGCATGGCGGCGATGCCCTGCGGAATCGTCTTTGTCGGGATGACGCGGATGCTTTTCTTTTCCTCCATCTTCACCGCCTGCTCCGCGGCAAGAATAATGTTTTTGTTGTTCGGCAGCACAAAGACCGTGTCGGCGTTGACCTGGGCCACCGCGTCCAGAATGTCCGCCGTGGACGGGTTCATCGTCTGGCCGCCGGAAATCACCTCATCGACCCCGATGCTCCTGAAAATCTCCGAAAGCCCTTCGCCCGCACAGACCGTCACAAAGCCGATGACCTTATGCGGCTTTTCCTTCGGCGCTTCCGTCTTTGCGGCACCGGCGGCCGGCGTCATCTTCGGGGCGCCCGAGGCGTTTAAGGCCCGCAGCTCCGCGTCCATGCCGGAGATTTCCGTGTCGATTTCCGTATAATCACCGGTCTCGTAGTTGATCTCAAAGAGCCGCTCCCGGTGCTCCATCTTCATGTTGTCGATCTTCAGATTCGACAGTTCGCCGTAGGTTAAGGCGCGCTGGATGACGAGACCCGGATCGTTGGAATGAATATGCACCTTGCAGAGATCCTCGTCCGCCACGAGCACGAGGGAATCGCCGACGGACTCTAAGAATTTCTGGAATTCCTTCTCCTGCTTTTTCGCGAAGGGCTTTTCCATCAGAATGATGAACTCCGTGCAGTACAGGAATTTGATATCCGCCGTGGAGAGCTTCGACGCCTTGCCGGAGGCGTAGACCCCTCTGCCCTCGGCGGGTGCCACCTCTCCGATGGACACATCCGCGTCCCTGTCCAGGAAGGCCGCGAGCGCACCCTTCATGGCCTCGACCAGCCCCTGTCCGCCGGAATCCACGACACCGGCTTCCTTTAATACCGGCAGCATCTCCGGCGTCTGCGCCAGAACCTCCTCCGTGTAGGAAAGCACCTCCGTCAGGAAGGTCTTCAGATCCTTTTCGCCCGCGCCCGACAGCTCCTGTGCCTTCCGGAACGCACCCTTGGCGACGGTTAATATTGTACCTTCCTTCGGCTTCATGACCGCCTTGTAGGCCGTTTCCACCGCCTTGTCCAGGCACTCCGTCAGCAGCGCGACATCCAGCTTCTCATGCTCTCTCGCGCCCTTGGTGAAGCCGCGCAGAAGCTGGGACAAAATGACGCCCGAATTGCCGCGCGCACCGCGCAAAGAGCCCTGCGAGATCGCCTTGCAGACCTTCGCCATGTCCTCCCCGTCCGTTTCGGACAGTTCCTTCGCGGCGGACATCATCGTCATCGTCATATTCGTGCCGGTATCGCCGTCCGGCACGGGGAAGACGTTTAATTCATTGATCCATTCTTTTTTCTCGTCCAACGCCTTTGCGCCGGAAAGGAACATCCGCGCCAGCGTTTTCGCGTCAATATATTGATTATCCATTTAGTCGATTACCCTCACACCCTCAACAAAGATATTGATTTTTTCCACTTCGAGGCCCGTAAACTCCTCCACTTTATACTTCACGTTGTCGATCAGATTGTCCGCGACGGCCGAAATGCTGACCCCGTAGGACACAATGACATGGAACGACAGCGTGAGCTTCTGCGTCGCGGAGATCGTCACCTGGATGCCCTTTTTGATGTTGTCGCTCTTGAGCAGATTGACAAGGCCGTCGCGCATGTTCACATTGGCCATGCCGACGATCCCGAAGCACTCCGTTGCCACGGCACCCGCGTACTGCGCGATCACGTCCGTCCCGATCGCGATCTTTCCGAGATGCGTATTTGTCACAGAACTCTTCATAAGCATGCTCTCCTTTCGGTCTTTTACCACGTCATCCATTATACACGCAAGCGGACGTTTTTCAAACGGGTGAAGTGAAAAAGTAAATTCCACTCTGAAACCAGGTCCATACGGAGTGGAATTTACTCTTACAAACAGCGCCAAAATAGACAATATGAAGTGACCTCCAGTTTGTAGCAACGTGGATTTACCCGTATACTTGAAGCGTT
>JAFZLB010000060.1 GCA_017551665.1 Lachnospiraceae bacterium | reverse complement strand
GCGTATACCTATACTTATGGATAGTATACCCCTACAAGCAGCAAAAATCAAGGGCCATAGGAAATTTTGTATAATTCCTATAGCCCTTGGTAATTGCTGCTACTATCCGATTTTCATTCAAGGTTCATGAAAGAGCCCTGCATTATCATTATAATCAAGATCATCAAAATCATTCCATATCATCAGTCGTTTGCGACTTTTTAGATACAAGATAGGAATAGTTTTTATGGATTTTCTGGAATCCATATTCAATAAACTTTGAGCGAGGTACCCTATTGTTTTCTGTCAGTTTATAAACTTTTGAAAACAGCTCAGAAAGCCACGTTTCATATTCATTCTCTGGGGGACGCTTATCCAACTCCGCTTCATAATAATGACGGATGATGCCGGCCAGTATATCTGCAATCTGAATTGTAGGCGTAACAGCCGAGTTTACAAACAGAGGCATCTCAAGAATATGCCGAAATGATCGTCCACGTGAAGTGCGAAACAGGAAGCCGGTAAAAGAATCGGCAATACGCTTATCGTTTTTTCCATCTATACCGTCGTATATAATCAACGCTTTTTCGCGATGTTGGTGTAAACAATAGTATTCGATTTTTTTTAACAACAGATAATACTGCTTTGGCAAATGCGATTCCGGAATAACTATCGGTGAATCAGGTCGCTCCATTACAATGGCAAAAACCGCAGTCTTGAATGAAGATAATATGTCAACCATTCCTGTGGCATAGGAGATGTTTCGTGTACGATTCTTTTTGAAGTTGCTTTCACGTATCAGATTTGTTGACTTCACCTCATCTTGCTTCCCATAAATAGAGTCTTTCAGTTTATAGATCTGATTGGTAATAGGTTTTATGTCATTTTCGTGAATGCATACACCGACCAAAACAGGATTTTTTGTTGAATCATTTGGACGCGGGTGACCGCTTTCATCAATGAAGACTAACATGATTACTCCTCTTCTCGAACTGTAACATCAACATAAATTATACAACATGACGTCAGCCATTTCTACAAAAAAAGGAGGTCAACATGCGAATCATACCATGGGATGAAATCAACGGAGAACAGAACGAGGAACAGAAGATCAAGGCGTTTCTGACAAAGGAAACAGATACGTTTGCCATCCTGCAGCTCAGGGAGATCGACGAGACGGAAGATCTGCATTTCCGTTCGCTCGGCGAGCTGAAGCGGATGGAGACGGACCCGCAGGCCGATCACTATGAGGTCGTGTATACGGAACCGCTCCCGCAGTTTAAGGACAGAGACGTGTTTCTGGAAGAAACCTTCCGCAGATTCAACATCGACCGTCCGGAGAGCTTCAGGGGGCATTCTCTTTCCGTCAGTGATATCGTGGCGATCAGACGGGAGGGCGAAATCTCCGCGCACTATGTCGAAACCATCGGATTTGCGGAGTTAAGCGACTTCTTTTCCGGAAAGAACCACCTGCGGACGGTGGAGGATCTGCTGGAGCAAAATGACGGCATGATCGACGGGATCATCAACAACCTGCCCGAAGACGCCAAACCGGAGTCGTTCGAGAAGCAGAAGAAGCCATCCATCATAGAGGCGCTCAAGGACTGCCCTGAACCGCCGAAGAAGGGGCGCCATGTAACTGAAAACCTTGTACTGTGACAGGAGGTGCGGATGAATTCAAAGACACAGTTTTATGTGGAACTCTCCAACCAGGCGTCAAAGGACATCACGGCAAGTGTACAAAGCTGGATGTCCTTTTTGTCTACTGCCGCGCGCTGTTCCCGTTATTCCTATGCCGATCAGCTGATGATCCACGCGCAGCATCCGGGGGCAACGGCCTGTGCGGAGTATGAGGTCTGGCGGGATGTGATGAGGCGTTTCGTCTATAAGGGCGAAAAGGGTATCGCGCTGATCGACTATTCGGGCGATTATCCGAGGCTGCGCTATGTGTTTGATGTCTCCCAGACAGGTTCAAGGGCGGATTCAAGAGACGTAAAGCTCTTTACGCCCGAGGATGTACGGCTGAGTGACGCCAAAAAGCGGATCGCGGAAGCCTACGGCCTCCGTGACATGTCTCTTGAAACGACATTTGTTGCCGCTGCCGGGAAAATCACGGAAGAGTATTGGGAAGAACACGGCAAAGAGTTTCTTGACATTGTTGCCGGCAGTAAGATCAGGGGATATGATGAGATTGAAACCGAAGAATCGTTCAAAAACATGGTGCAGAACAGCGTATCCTACCAGCTTTTGGAACGCTGTACCGGGGACGGCAAAGGCTTTTTCAACCTGAGTGACTTTCAGGAGATCCCGTTCTTTAACACCAGAGCGACGCTTACGGCACTCGGAACGGCAATCAATACGGTCGCGGGCGAAATTTTTGAGGAGATCAGCCGTGCGATCAAGGAACATGAGAAGCAGACAGCGCAAAGCGCGGAAAGGAGCGGCTATCGGTAACGTCCCGTTCGGCACCTACGTCTTCCGCATCTGGGAGGAAGGAAAGAGGACGTGGAGATAGTTGATACGTTGGAGGAGGAATTGATCGTAGAGACAGCGGCATATCTCACGTAAAACAACACATCATAGAACAGTCACTTTCTATTCCAAACATACGGGCTACAAAAAGAGGAAAAACAGGCGTCATGATGTCATCTCGTCTATACTTTTCCTTTTTTTATTGATAAAATGGATTCATTATGGACTTCAAATTACGCTCCGATTACAAACCTACCGGCGATCAGCCGCAGGCAATCAAGGCACTTGTTGACGGATTCAAAAAAGGCAACCAATTCCAGACCCTGCTTGGGGTGACGGGTTCCGGCAAGACCTTCACGATGGCGAATGTCATCGCGGCGCTGAACAAGCCGACGCTCGTTATCAGCCACAACAAGACCCTCGCGGGGCAGCTCTACGGCGAATTCAAGGAGTTCTTCCCCGAGAACGCGGTGGAGTATTTTGTCAGCTACTATGATTACTATCAGCCGGAGGCCTATGTGCCTTCGACGGACACATACATCGCGAAGGACTCCGCGGTCAACGAGGAGATCGACAAGCTGCGGCTGTCGGCGACGGCGTCGCTGGCGGAGCGCAGGGATGTTGTGGTGGTGGCGAGCGTGTCCTGCATCTACGGTCTGGGCAGTCCCGACGAATTCAAGGGCATGTCGATTTCCCTGCGTCCGGGGCAGCAGATTTCCCGCGATGATCTCATCCGTGATCTCATTGCCATCCAGTACACGCGCAACGACATGGTGCTGGAGCGCACCAATTTCCGCGTGCGCGGCGACACGGTGGAAATCTTTCCCGCGCAGGGCAGCGAGTTTTTGATCCGCGTCGAGTTCTTCGGCGACGAGATTGACCGCATCTGCCAGGTGGAACCGCTGGTGGAAAAGGTGCACAGCGAGTTGTCGCATGTCATGATCTGGCCGGCCTCGCATTATGTTGTCGCGCAGGAAAAGATCAATGCCGCCTGCGAGAACATCATCAAAGAGCTGGACGAGCGCGTGAAGTTTTTCAAGCGCGAGGACAAGCTGATTGAGGCACAGCGCATCGCGGAGCGCACAAACTTTGACGTGGAGATGATGCGGGAGACGGGCTTCTGCTCCGGCATCGAAAACTATTCGCGTCATCTCGAATTCCGCGCGGCCGGTGATCCGCCGTTGACGCTGCTCAATTTCTTCCCGGAGGATTTTCTGATCATCGTCGACGAATCGCACATGACGATTCCGCAGGTGGGCGGGATGTACAACGGCGACAAATCCAGAAAGCAGCAGCTGGTGGATTACGGCTTCCGGCTGCCGAGCGCGCTGGACAACCGCCCGCTGAATTTCGGGGAGTTTGAGACGCACATTGACCAGATGCTGTTTTGCTCCGCGACGCCGGGGAAGTATGAGGAAGAGCATGAGCTTTTGCGCACGGAGCAGGTGATCCGCCCGACGGGGCTGCTGGACCCGGAAGTGGACGTGCGCCCCGTGAAGGGACAGATCGACGATCTGATCGGCGAGATCAAAAAGACGACGAAGGCCGGCAACAAGGTTTTGGTCACGACGCTGACGAAGCGCATGGCGGAGGACCTGACGGATTATCTGAACGAGGCTGGTATCCGCGTGAAATATCTGCATTCCGATATTGATACCCTGGAGCGTGCGGAAATCATCCGCGACATGCGCCTGGATGTGTTCGATGTGCTGGTCGGCATCAACCTGCTGCGCGAGGGCCTGGACATCCCGGAGGTGGCGCTCGTTGCCATCATCGACGCGGACAAGGAAGGCTTTCTGCGTTCGGAAACATCGCTGATCCAGACGATCGGTCGTGCCGCGCGTAACAGCGAGGGGCATGTCATCATGTACGCCGACACGATGACGGATTCCATGAAAAAGGCCATCGACGAGACAAACCGCCGCCGCGCCATCCAGCAGAAATATAATGAAGAAAACGGCATCACACCGCAGACGATCAAAAAGGCGGTGCGCGAGCTGATTTCCATCACGAAGAAGGTGACGAAGGAGCAGGCGAAATTCGAGAAAGACCCGGAGTCCATGGACAGGGGCGAGCTGGAAAAGCTCATCGCCGAGGTCGAAAAGAAGATGCGCCGCGCAGCCGCCGATCTGGACTTCGAATCCGCCGCGATGCTGCGTGATCAGATGATCGGACTGAAGCTGGAATACGAAAAAATGACCGGCGGAAAGGCAAGGCCGAAGCGGAAGAAAAAGAGCTGACGCAGGCGTTCCACCCGTCTCCCGTGATATTGCAAGGCAGATTGTATCTGTGATAAAATTCAGAAATGGACACGCAAAACACCAATCAGGAGCATTCTTTATCAGAGCTGGATCGTTATATCGAGCAGACGAAACGGGTACGGGAATTGTCTTCTCCGCAGGCTTCCGACCTGGCGGATGAGGACGACTACCGGAAGTGTCTGCTGGATAATTTCACCGGAATCCGTTCTTATTACGCGGAAAACAACCGGATCCTCCGGCAGCACTGCATCCCCCATATCCTCAGTGATAAGCGGCTGGACGACGATGCGGTGGAGCTGATGTCCGTTTTTTCCAGAAATCTTCACGACGGCCGCGACATCACATATACGGATGCCGTATTGCTCTATCGCCAGGCAAAGCGCCTGTTGCGAGAGGCTGAGGAGACGGACGACAATGTGCTTCGCATGCGCGCACTCAGTTTTATTATCGCTTCCACCTATCACCTGAGCTATATGCGCTTTTCCTCCGCCTCCGCGATCCGCTACCGGGAAGAGGGATGGTCCGCGGTGGAGACCATGCTGGGCTTTTTTGAAAAAGACCGTTTTGTAAAGCTTCATGCCCCGGCAAAGTATCATCTGATGGAGAACGCGGCATACTATCTCCGTCTGTTTCATGGGGTCATCTTCGATGACAACACCGAGGATCCCGGACGGAAAAGCTTTGTGCTGAACGCCCTGATCGGAATGCTGCAGCGGATGGAGGATCCCTTCTACCTGGAGCAGATACCTAAGACCTATCAACTGGCCGTCGAGCGGCTTGCTTGCCTTGAGTATATTGCCAGCCTGACGGATGACAATAACGCCGCGGGATTTGACCGGGAGGAGCTGGAACTGATCCATGCATATACCGGAGAACTGGAGCAGGTATGGCATGCCGGCGGTTATGATATGAGCAGAGTCTATACGGAGTCACTTGACGCGGAGCTGCCCCTCTACCGCTGCAGGAACGCGTACCTTGCGGGCAAAACCGATGAAAGCACATATAAGCAGGCCATGCGGGAGATTCTTGCCGCCTATGAAGATTTTGATTTTTCCAAAAATGTGCCCACCGTGATCATGAATACCGTCAGGGAGTACCTGCTCCTATTGGCGGGAAAGCCCGTGGATGCCGGGGATGCAGCATTTCTTGCAAGGGTGTATTCGCGCTTCACAGACTATATGCACCGTGCCTCCAAGGACAATCTGTTCGGCTATGTCATTGCGGACGCTTCCACCATCCTCGCCTTGTTCATTGAAGTTCCCGGCGGGATCGGCTTTGAGGACCTGTGCCTCAATACCCTTGCTGCCATTCATCCGCCCACCTTTATCCATACGCTGAGTGTGGCTTCCTTTTCCCGCTGCCTGACCAGAGCGCTGATTGAAAAGGAACCATCTTTGTTCCTCGGTCTCCTCGGCTGCGGGGAGGAAGCTGAAGTCAGGGAACGCGCGGCTAAAATCGAGGACTTCGTTTATCATGCGGCACTCTGCCATGATTTCGGAAAACTCATGGTGGCGGAGACCATCATGAACTACGGGCGGGATCTGATGGACGAGGAGATGGAGATGATCTGTTTTCATCCCGTGGCGGGCGCGCGGCTGTTGGAAAAGCAGGCGGCTACCGCGGCTTATGCCGATGTGGCTTTGGGACATCACAAATGGTACGACAACAGCGGAGGTTATCCGGATACCTTTGATATTAACGCTTCTCCGCTCAAAAACGTGATCTCGATTGTGACATGTGCGGACTGTATGGATGCCGCCACGGATGAGGTAGGCCGCAGCTACAAGGATGGCAAGAGCCTGGATCACTTCCTGGAGGAGCTGCGCGAAGGAAGCGGAAAACGATACGCCCCCTGGCTGTATCCGTTGTTTGAAGACCCCGCGTTCCGCAGTCAAATCGAGAACCTGTTGACGGAGGGGCGGGATGAAAACTATCGCAAGACCTACCGTATCCTCCGCAGCCACCGAACGGAAGCCTGAACAGGAGATGACCAAAGCGGTCAAAATAATAATTTCTAAAATTCCGTATATTTTAGTAGCATTTTCCCGATCAGTTATGGTATAATGAAGGAGATTGGTCACAAGATGTTGTGTTTTGTGGCCGGGTGGTATTTGACTAATCCGGTATCGGCTTGTTATGACGCCGTTCTTCCTCCTTTCGGACGGAATCATGGCAGCCGGGCAGGGGTAGTCGGGGAGTGAGTGAGAAACAAGGGGTCGCGCACACGGATGAGGGGACATTCGTGTGCGCGGCGACGCAGCGTCCTCCTCAAAAAACAGGAGAACTGCGCGGACGCTTGCAGGCGGGCGCGGGAGAGACGGCGTCAACAGGGGAGAAGCATCGGACAAGTGAAATCCCGTACGGAGCAATCTCATCAGAACAGACAGCGGAACACACAGGGCAGACGCAGGATGAAACCCTACCAGGTCAAGCTGCGCATTGTCGGCGTGCTTTCGCTGATTCTTGCCGTGCTGGTGGCGTCAATTCCGCTGCCGTCGCGGGCGGCGTCCATCGCCTTGCTGGATGATCTGAAGCTTCATTTCACATTCAAACAGGAAGACCTGGGCTCGGATCAGTATAAAGTGACATTGAACAGCTTCGGGAATGATGCTGACGCGGAAGAAGTAACAATCAACGGAAACTTCAGTATCGGGGCCAGTACCTATGATATTCGCCTGGGGTCAAACTTTGTTTTTGAAAACGCCTATAATCTGAAAAAGATCACAATCCATGAGGCCGCATTATCTGAACTGTCCTCGCTTGAAGGGCTGTTTCGGGGATGCACATCGCTTGAAACCGTTGTTATTAAAACTGGAGACGGAAATACTTCAACCACGTACGACCTTTCATCACTGAAAACTGTTGCAGGAATGTTTCGGGGTTGCGAATCCCTGAAAAGTGTGGATTTGAGCGGACTGGGAGCAAATGCAATAGAAAACGTACAAGGGATGTTTGACGGCTGTATCGCACTGACAACCGTCACGGGTCTGAATACACTCGGTGTTGATAATGTGACCTCTATGCAAAACATGTTCACCGGATGCACCGCGTTGACAACGGTTGATCTCAGCGGCTGGAATACGCAAAAAGTGACAAACATGATGAACATGTTCTCCGGCTGCACCTCTTTGACCGGTGTGACGGGCATTGGTTCATGGGATGTATCCGCGCTGGAAGATGCGTCCGGCATGTTCGACGGCTGCACGTCACTGACAGCTCTTGATCTGACGGATGGTGCATCAATGCCGGCACCGTGGGACACGGCAAAGTTGACAACAATGCAAAACATGTTCCGTGGCTGCGCGGCCCTGACGGACATTACAGGTATCGGCGATCTGAAAACAAATGAGGTCACCGATATGAGCGGCATGTTTGAAGGTTGCGCCAAACTGACAAATCTTCAAACAGTCAACTGGAACACCGCCAAAGTCACCACCATGGCGCGGATGTTCAAGGACTGCGCAGGAATGACCGCTTTTGATCTCGCGCATTTCACCACCCCCGCATTGACGGATGTTACGGAAATGTTCGCGGGCTGCGCAAAGGCGGAGAGGATTAATATCAGTGGATTGAATTTTTCAAAGGTGCTTCCGCAGACAGTTTCCGGTGTGACGGTCGATCCTTCGGAAAAGATGTTTGACGGCTGCACGGCGTTAAAGCAGGTGGAATCGCCGCTCAATGTGAAGGAGACAAATGGACCGGCGGTTAGCCTTCCCTATCGTTACAAATATACCGCCACGGAAAAAAAGTATACTGCCACATTACCGAAGGGCACGGACAGCAGCGCCAGCCGCACACTGACCCGTTCCTACGATGTGGAAAGCATTGAACTGACACCGCCCGCGGCAAACGTGAAAACCGAAGAGACTGTGACGCTGACGGTTTCCATCGAGCCGAAGGACGCGATGAATCAGACGGTTGAAATGACCGTTGCGAAGGATGCGGATGGCAACGTCGTGGGAACCTTCATCGGGGAATCGCATGTGACGGTCGATGCGTCCGGCGCTGCCACCGTGACACTGACCAACGGAACGGCGGAGGTCAAAGTCAAAACCGATCACAACAGCGGGACGGACACGAACGGTGTGCCTGTCCCGGTGAATATCACTGCAAGCATCCTGCCGGAATGGACCGGAGATTCGTCCGGCGGCACGGCAGGCGGCACGCCGAAGGAGGATACGGCAACGCTGACCGTGACCGACACGATCATCCCCGCCACCGGCATTGAACTCGACAAATACCAGATCACCATTCCGATCGGGGACACAGCGGACATCACGGCAGCAATCAAACCCGGGACTGCCACAGATCATCATGTTACCTGGACATCCAAGGATGAGACCATCGCGAAGGTTTCCGGTGACACGAACGGAGAAATCACGGGAACGGGCAGCGACGGTACGAATCCTTCCCAAACCGTCGTCACCGGACTTCTGCCCGGCACCGTGGAAATCGAGGCGATGAGTAGCGGCAACCAGAGAGCCGTCTGCGTCGTCACGGTGGTAAACCCTTATGATTTCCAGGTCGAGGACACTCGCAGCGACGGCACCAGCAATCTCGGGGAAGCAACGGGAAGCTGCACGGAAACACCGCTGGCGGGCAACTGGCGGATGAAGATCGCTTCGACGACGGTGACGCAGCCGGAGACGACGCTGCTGGATGCGACGGGAAGCTACGGCGACAAGCGCTTCTATTTTACGTTAAGCAAAACGGACGGAACAAATACCGTTACGGACGATTTCGGAAAAGTGACGATCACCATGGCGCTGCACGGCGATCTTTCCCTTGCGGCAACCGGCGGCAAGACCCCGGCGATTTTGGCGTACGACAGCCTGAACAGCTGGCAAAAACTCAGCGGACCGGTGGGGCGCTCTTCCCTGCTGGACAGCGGCGGCAATGCGATGGCGGAGGCAATTACCTTCACTGTAGATAGCATGGATCTTGCGGACAAGTACGCGATCGTCATTGAGAACCCTTCTTCTTTCCGGTTTCATTTTCAGGATGATCGCGGAGACAAGAGCGCACCGTCCGAGGCCGCTTTCACGGCGGACGGCAATCCGCTGCTGTCGAACGATCTGTATCTGTGGATTAAGGACAAGGAACCGAGCACGGTGTTGCGGCCTTTGGTGCAGCTGGATAGCACGCTGGATGTGATGGGATTCAAACGATATTACAACATCTATGTTTCAAGTGACCCGGAAGGCAACAATCCCATTGCGCAGAAAGGAACATACAGTATCCGGATGTCTTTGCCGAACGGCGTGGATTATACGAAGGACAGCTTACGCGTGATCCGGGAGAACGCCGCAGGAAACGCAATTGATCCGGATTTTCATTATTATCTTTCCACCGGAAGCAACGGGAAACAGTACGTGGAATTCACAACGGATCAT
Organism: Lachnospiraceae bacterium; assembly: GCA_017551665.1. Lineage (GTDB taxonomy): Bacteria > Bacillota > Clostridia > Lachnospirales > Lachnospiraceae > Butyrivibrio. The sequence goes on along the minus strand of JAFZLB010000060.1, from coordinate 2,675 downwards.
TTCAGTGAGCTCGGTGTACTCGCTGATGCCGGTGGTGCCGGCGGCGGCACGGGAACCGGAGGCGGCACGGGAACCGGAGGCGGCACGGGAACCGGCGGAGGTAACACAGGCACGCCGACAGTCATACTGCCGGTCGTCAGGGGTCCCGGAACGATAAGCTCCATTGTCCGCCCCGATGGGAGCGTTGTGGTCACGGCGGTGCCGAATGACGGTGCCACCTTCACCGGCTGGTTCGAAGGCAATACGCAGACGCCTGCGTCCACCGATTATACGCGAACGATCAATCCGGGTGAAACAGTGGTGCCGATCGCGGTGTTTGAATCCACCGCTGACACATCAGATACTTCCGGCGGCGGGACATCCTCCGGCAATACCGGCGCCACCAATACAAGCAACACGGGAGCAAGCTCAGGCAATAATGCCGGAACCACCTCCGGCGAAAACGCCGGCACATCCAATCTGATCGCGACGATCACGGAAAACGGTACGGGGACGGTCTCCGGTACGGGTGCAACCGGGGGCAGCAGCGGCACCGGCAGCACTTCGTCCTCTTCCTCCAACGCCAACAACATGCCGCGCACGGGCAGCGCAGACATGTATCGTGTGATCTTTGTACTGCTGCTCGTTTTCTCGGGCACGGTGGAGGTGCTTCTCTCCATCCCGAAACGCCGCAAACTGCGGCATGCTTAGGTGATGGTGCGGCCGAAGACAGTGAAAGGTGTTCCGAATGAAAAGAGAGACGATAAATGAATTTGGAGAGACAGTGATCACCATGACACTCGGAGACCTCGAGCCGCTCACGGATGCAGACAGAAAAATGCTGCGTTCCGCTGCGGCACGTCCGGTGACGTTTGATGAAGACTGTCCGCCAATGTCAGAGGAAATGATTGCGCAGATGGAGCAGGACATATCGGAACAGGGGGAGAATAATCAAATCCCCAGCAAACTCTTCCACGCAGCGATATAGGCCGCGGCTTCTTCCTCCGTGCGACCTTCCGCAAAAATACGCAGCAGAGGCTCCGTGCCGGAGAAGCGGCAGGTGACGGAGGAATCATCGTCAAAGTACACCTTGCAGCCGTCCATGTAAGAGACGCGCGTGGGTTCCTTTCCGAAGTCCGGAATCTTCTTATCCTCCATCAGCGTTTTTGTCAGCGCCTCCCGCTGCGCGGCGGGAAATGCGAAGTTATCTTTCAGCATATAATAATCACCGAATTCGCCGCCGATTTTTTTCAACAGCGCACCCGGCGTCATCTGTGTCTTGCACATCATTTCCACAAAGAGCGCGGCGGCGTAAACACTGTCTTTCCCATGAATATGACCGCGCACGGTCAAACCGCCGGAGGACTCACCGCCGAGCACCGCGTCCGTCTCGTCGATTTTGGAGGAAATGTATTTGAAGCCGACCGGGACCTCATGACTCTCTTCGCCGAAGGAAGCGGCCAGCGCGTCCAGCTTGTGCGTCGTCGAGAGATTGCGCACCACCGGCCCCTTCCAGCCCTTCACCTCATGCAGGTACCAGTAGAGCAGCACGAGGATGTCATTCGCGCTGATGTAATTGCCGTCTGCGTCGATGATGCCGAGGCGGTCGCCGTCGCCGTCCACCGCGATGCCAAGGTCATAGCCGCCGTAGAGGACGCGCGTCTTCAGTTCGTCCAGCGTTTCCTCGGAGGGCGCTGGCATGAGGCCGCCGAAGTAAGCGTCCTTGTTGGCGTGGATCTGGTCCACGGTGCAACGCGCGGTGTTGAGGATGACCGTCAGCGGATAGGTGGAAGAGCCGTGCATGGAATCAAAGAGAATGCGCGGCGCCGTTGCGCGGATGGCGTCCACGTCCAGCACGGAAAGAATGTGATCGATGAAATCGTTGAAGGGTGCCTTCAGCATCACGATCTTTCCCGCGGCAAGCCCCTCTTCGAAGGGAAGCACGGGAATGTCCGCCTTCTTTTGTTCCGCCTCCGCGATGATCTGTTCCAGACGCCCCGTCACTTCCAGCGGCGCGTCGCGTCCCTCGCGGACGAAGAGCTTGATGCCGTTGTATTTCGGCGGGTTGTGCGAGGCGGTGATTTCCGCGCCAAAGTACAGATCATGCTTTTGCACCAGATACATCACCAGCGGTGTCGGTACGCTGCGCGGCATAAACCATACCGTGATGCCCTGTGCCGCGAGCACCTCCGCCATCCATTTCGCGGCGTCCTGCGAAAGGAACCTGCGGTCAAAGCCGATGACAAAGGGCTTGTCCGTGCAGCCGTCCGCACGCATCATTTCCGCAATGCCCGCGGCCACTTTGCAAATATTGTCATAGTAAAAATCCCTGCCGATTTCGGCACGCCAGCCGCCGGTTCCGAATTGAATCATTCCGCACCTCCGATAGGAAAAATCTAAGTGAATGTTTTCTTCCAGTATAGCACTTTGCGGTACTTTTTCCAGTCTGTTTTTCGCGGCCTTCATCAGCGTTTTTGATGGGAAATTTTCTTGAAAAACAGGCCTTTTTTTAAAATAATATTTATGTTGGGAGAAACCCTTTTTTTCTAAGGAGGAATCATCATGAAAAAGACTTTAGCACTGTTACTGACGGCAGCGATGGCGCTGTCGCTTGTCGCATGCGGCGGCAGTTCATCCGGCGGCAGCGCGTCGACAGCGGCGGGCCCCGCGGAAGCATCGACGGCGGCGGCAGAGGC
>JAFZLB010000059.1 GCA_017551665.1 Lachnospiraceae bacterium | reverse complement strand
TGAGGCGGAACCGGGATATGAAGAGACGAACCGGATCATTCAGGCATCCAAAGAACTGCTGACGGAAACCCTCGCAGGAAATGAGGAGGCAGTTGCGAAAGCACTTGACCGTTCCCATATCCACGTGACAAGCAACCGCTCCTACAACAACGAGGACGCTTTGCAGAGTGCCATATACCTGGCCTATATCTATGCCTTAAACAAGTATACGGTGACGAAAGAGATGACAGCGGGCAAAGGCTTTTCGGACGTGACTTTTGTCCCCTATCATCCTGAAGATCCCGCCATGATCATTGAGTTAAAGCGAAACGACTCCGCGAAAAGCGGCATAAAGCAGATCAAAGATAAGCGGTATTATGAATCTTTACGTCTCTATCAGGGGAATCTGCTCTTTGTCGGAATCAGTTATGACGAGAAGGCGAAGACACACAGCTGTAAGATTGAGCGGTTTGAGAAACAGGCTGACTTTTGTTGTGTATGAGTTCAAATGCACTGATATGAGAAAGGCGCTGAAAACTCGTTTTTTTCATCTCCATGTGTTATGATCATAAAATAGAATGACGACAAGCAATACGAGGTATGATATGCGACTGACTCTGTTTTCCTCAATTGAATTTGTGCCCATGACATTGCCGGAAAAATGCGCAGGTCATTATTGGGTGCGTGGGCGAAAGCCAAACGGTAAAATAACAGATTTGATAGCGGTTGAAGCAATCACTTCTTCAGCAGAAGAGGAGAGTTCATGTTGGCAGATTAAGTCTAACCGGAGATATCGAATATATGATACGGATAATAACTTTCTTCAGAATGCAGAGCTTTCTGATTATGAGCGATATATTATTTCGGATACAAGTGGAACACAGAAGTTTCTCCTGTACACAGAACCGCATGACGATGGTTATGGAAAGTTTACTGCGTTTCAGATTACTGCGTCTCATTTGAACATAAAGATTGGACGTGCTGCCGATAATCAGATTGTATTTGATCGTGGCGTTGTATCTACTACACATGCTGAAATCGTTGTTTCCGGGAAGAATATGGCAGTTCGTGATTTGGACAGCACCAATCACACATATGTGAACGGGAAAGCCGTTTCGATGCAACGGTTACACAACGGAGACAGTGTTTACATCATAGGCTTGCATATAATTGTTACAGAAGGCTTTTTGTTTATTAATCATCCGCGAGGACTGCACGCAATTCATTGTGAAGGTCTGAAGGAGTATTTGCCGCCGTTTTTTCAGTTTACAGATGATTTTGAAATCGATGAAGAAGTGGAAGAAATCCCAACAGAGTATTATTATCGTGCGCCTCGTTTAAAATATGATATTGAAAAATACGAATTAAAGCTTGATGCGCCACCGACGAACCAGATCGGTGAGGAGTTGCCGTTGATTATGACAGTGGGACCATCCATGACAATGGGGATGGCTGCGGTTGCGTCAGGTGCATATTCGGTTACCAGTGCAATTGGAAATGGAAATGTGGCCGCAGCGATTCCGTCATTGGTAATGTGTTGCAGCATGTTGCTCGGCACGTTAATGTGGCCGATAATAACAAAGACTTATCAAAAACGCCGAAAAAGAGAGAAGGAAGCAAAACGACAGGAAAAATACAGCGCTTATCTTGCTGAAACAGAAGAGAAGGTTCGCCGTGAGATCGCCAAACAAGAAACACTTTTACGATCAAACGATGCCGGAGTTGATGCCTGTGTTGATCGTATTCTCTCTCCATCCCCAAGGATATGGGAGCGTACGCATAAGCATACCGATTTTTTAACACTGCGTCTGGGGTTGGGAAACATTCCGTTTTATGCATCCATTCAGTATACAGAACGACATTTTTCATTAGATGATGATAATCTGACAGAGCAGATGTATCGTTTTGGAGAACAAAAAAGATACTTGCAAAATGTTCCGGTGCGTCTGAAATTGCCAGAGAGGTTCGTTAGCGGTTTTTATGGTGAACGGAAACTGTTGCTTTCCTATGCAAAAAACATGATACTTCAGACTGTTGCGCTTCATGCGTATGATGAAGTAAGCGTTATAATGATATATGACGAGCGTGATGAGCTGGAGTTTTCCTTTGTACGTTGGTTGCCTCATACAATGGATCAGGAGAGAGGTGTCCGTTATATCGTTACCAATCCGGATGAGGCTAAGGAGTTGTCAGCATCACTCGGTGCGCTTTTTGAGAATCGTAAGTCGCTCAGCGAGAGTGACATGGAAGATGAATGTCCATACTTTGTTGTTTTTTGTCTCGATAAGGAACTTGCGGTCAAAACGGAATGTGTACGCAGTATCCTGGAAAACAAGAAAAACGTTAATTGTTCCGTTGTCGCTTTGTATGAACGGTTGGAGGATCTTCCGAAGGAGTGCTCTGCGGTTATTGCCTTGAATGGTGGTACCGGAAAAGTTACACTGATTGATGATGTATGCGATCAACCAGTCGAGTTTGCTTTAGATAAGACAGATCATTTGAATATGGATCGCGTCACTGAGGTTCTGGCGAATACGGAGATTGATTTAAGCAGTTCGCATTTTTCTATGCCGAGACAGTATACGTTCTTTGAGATGCTGAATGTTGGAAAAGTTGAGCATTTGAACATATTGGATAACTGGCATTCTCATGATCCGGTCAAATCGTTATCTGCCTCTGTAGGAATTGACCGCCACGGTGAACCGTTTTATCTGGATTTACATGAAAACGCGCACGGACCGCATGGACTCGTTGCCGGCATGACCGGTTCCGGGAAGAGTGAGTTCATTATTGCGTTCATTCTTTCCATGGCGATCAATTATCACCCGTATGAGGTTGCGTTTATCCTGATAGATTATAAGGGCGGAGGAATGGCTAAAGCGTTTGAGACCATTCCGCATACGGCAGGTGTTATTACCAATCTGGACGGAAACGGGATACAGCGTTCGTTATCCTCTATGCGAAGCGAACTGCACCGCCGCGAGGGGATATTTGCAGAGACAACGTTGCATCATAATGTAAGTAATATTGATATTTACAAATATCAGAAGTTGTATCGCGAAGGAAAAGTACAGGAACCGCTACCGCATCTTTTTATCATTTCAGATGAATTTGCAGAGTTAAAAAAAGAACAGCCGGACTTCATGACGGAATTAACCAGTACTTCAAGAGTTGGGAGAAGTCTGGGGGTACACTTAATCCTTGCAACGCAAAAACCGGGCGGAGTGGTAGATGATCAGATCCGGAGTAACAGCCGTTTCAGGGTGTGCTTGAAAGTACAGGACAATGCCGATAGCAATGAAATGCTCGCGCGACCGGATGCGGCTTACCTGACGAACACGGGGCGCTTTTATTTACAGGTCGGCAATGATGAATTGTTTGAAATGGGACAATCCGCCTGGGCTGGCGCACCGTATTATCCCTCACAGCGTGTCATTAAGAATCGCGATGATGCAGTAACTGTAATTAACGCAAATGGGCGTGTTATTGCGGAGGCAAATACGGATCGTTTTGCCAAAGTTCATAATCCGCCAAAACAGTTGGATGTACTAACGGATTACATTTCCAAAATCAGCGCCAAAGAAGGAATTCAAAATTGGAAGATGTGGTTGGAGCCGATTCCGGCATCGATTTACGTAGATCAGTTATCTGACAAGTATCAGATTTCTTCTGTTGATCGTTTTATACTGAATCCCATTGTCGGTGAAATGGATGATCCTGCACATCAGCGTCAGGATGTTCTTAGAGTTCCGTTGTCTGCTGATGGAAATGTTATTGTTTATGGTTCTGCAGGAAACGGGAAAGGTATGTTTTTGGAAGCAATGTGCTATTCTCTGATGAGAACGCATACGCCGAGGGAGGTAAACTTTTATCTTCTTGATTTTGATACGGAATTACTGACCGCTTTTTCCGATTCTCCACATGTTGGCGATGTGATTCTTTCACATGAGACGGAAAAAGTAAACAATTTATTTAAACTGCTTTCCGGAAAACTGTCGACACGAAAAAAACTGCTTTCCGGATTTGGCGGTGACTTAGGCGCGTATAACAAAAATGCATCGCAACCTCAACCAAATCTGGTGATAATGATCCATAACTATGCTGTATTTGCGGAACAATATGAGGACTTAATCGCTCAAGTAAACTATTTGAGCAGGGAAGGGACGAAATACGGCATATTCTTTGTTCTGACCTGTACCGGTGTTAATCAGGTAAGGCTGAATATTCGGCAAAACTTCAAATTACTTTACTGCTTACAACTGAATAGTGCGGATGATTATTCTTCTGTTGTAGGGCGAACGGGCGGAATGGTTCCAGGGAAATATAAGGGTAGGGGCATGTTCCGTAAGGATAAGGATAATCTCCTTGAATTCCAGGTTGCAAGGATCACAGAAGATGATATTCCTTATGACAGCATACGTACATTCGTTTCGGAACTTACTAAAGAATATCATGAGAATACAGCGCAGCCTGTACCTGTACTTCCCGAAGAGGTAACCGGCGAATATCTTTCCCGATACTGTCTTTCCGGGCAAATTGATCGTATCCCCATTGGGGTTGAGAAGGAAACATTGGATGTTGCGTACATCTCGCTTCTCGAGAGTCCTGTAAGCATGGTGTTTTCTGAGGAACAGGAATGGGGACAGACAGTATCCGCTTTAGCGGAGATAATTGCCAATCGAATTCACGTACATACAGTGGTGTTAGCTGCCGGGGAAGGGCAGGAAGTTTCAGATAGTGCCGTTGAATACCATGCAGATATAAATGCCTGTGCAAATGCAGTATCCGAGATTTTTGATACTGTTTTATTCAGGAACAACACGTATAAAGATGCGATAGATGCCGGAGAAAAAGCGCCTGAATTCGAGCCGATGGTGGTGATTATTCGTTCTATTTCCCAACTGCATACCATGCTTGGACGTTATAAGAACAATAACGCCCAGGCTGCTGCGGAGGATGATACAGTTATAAACCGTCTGTTTCTTGCCATGGAAAAGTGCGACAGGAAATATGGGGTTTATTTTATTGTCGCAGAAAGCGTCAATCTGATTACACCTTTTACTGCAGAAACCTGGTATAAGCGGCATGTGAGCGGGAATCGGGGGGTTTGGATAGGAAACGGGATCTCGAATCAGTTTAGATTGTCTATAAGTAAAAAACCGCAGGGTTTTTCCGAGAATCTTGGCCCGGATTTTGGTTTTGTCGTGCGTAATGCTGTGGCTGTTTTAATAAAACTGTTGCATTAATGGAGAGAATATGAAAAAATATCTTGTAGATGTTTATTTACCGGCAGTCGGAAAACATTTTGATGTCTATCTTCCTGCATCAAAACTGATCGGAGAAGTTACATCATTGTTAATCACAGTAGCCGTGTCTGTGGCAGGGAAGGAATATATCGCTTCAGAACATGCGATGCTGATACGGGCGGAAGACGGTGCCGTCCTTGATACGGGAGTGACCGTATATGATGCGGGCATTCGAAATGCTGCCAAATTGATATTGATCTGAACCCTATAATGCATAAGCATTATAACAATATGATTTCAAAGAAAAGGAGTGAAAACTATGAAAATGACAGTAGACCCACCGGAACTGAAAAAGGCATCAGGAGAACTGAACCGCATTGCGGGCGATTATACGGACATCTATAATCGTCTGATCACTACTGCGCGGACCATGGGAGATGCCTGGAAAGCGGCTGATAATCTTGCGTACGTGGAACAGATCAATGGTTTTTGTGATGACTTGAAACAAATGGCGGATCATCTTACGCTTGCATCCGAAACGCTAATGAAGCAGGCGGTTAACTATGAGACCAACCGGGACAATAACATTTCCGGTGTGAGACAGCTTACAAATTAACAGGAGGTTTGACATGGCTGATACAAGAATGACGCTGGATACTGATCAGGTGCTGATGATTGCCACAAGAATTGAAAATGATAATACGGCGTTGAAAGATTTGTTGGTAAAGAGTAAGGCTACCATAGATAATCTTTCTGCTGTTTGGACCGGGGGCGCGGCAGATGCGACAAGAGGTGCGTATGATTCTTTTTCCAACCGGTTTTTCCAGCAGTACCATGATATTTTGAAGCAGTATGTTACGTTTCTCCGTAATAACGTGGCTACAGACTACGAACAAACAGAACAGGGGAATATTAAATTGGCGGATTCGTTTAAGTAAGATTTCATTCCGCACCCCCGTGTGAACGGGGGTGCGGAAAAGGGTGAGATAATGCGTAAGCAGAGAATTGCATTGGTGTTGCTTTTTTTTGTGTTGATAGGAGGAACCGGATGTATGGCGAAGGAGAGTGCGAGTGGCGGTCAAACAACTTTGAAAAACGATACGTTGTTATACCTGCAGGGACGGTATGATGATTCATTCGTTTATGAGAAGACGGAGGATACCGGTTTCAATCCGTCCGAACACACATTTTGTTTTTCCAGCAACCTTTTGCAGGGGCGGAAAGTCCGCGTCAGGGTGAGTGAAACGTCCGGGGGACGGAAGTATAGTGATAACTATTTGGCATTGAAATATGAGGCTGAGATTCGGAAATTGTTTTTGGAATGCGCTGAACAGGTTTTTGACGATGTTTACATAATCTACACGGCTTCCGATGCCATCCCATATGAGGTAATACAAGCAGATGCTTCAGTGAAAAACTATTTGAAACAGACAGATGTGACGCAATACATTTTTGCTGTAGTTTCCGGAGAAGAACTTCAATCAATCGATGCTGTCAGGAAAATGAGTGACATGATTGCGTCCGTTACAAAAAACTATCAATTAACCGTAGTTGCGTTTGAAGAGTCCTCCGTTTTGCAATTGGAAGAAGCGGAGTTGAAGCGCCGTATATCTGAGGGGCTGTATGTTTCCAGTGGAGTAATCACCAACGTGAAGGGTGTTTTGGATGAGCATTGGAATGATGGGGGCAGCAGATAAATGAATAACTATGCATATCAGGATCAGGCACAAGTGGCCGCATTACTTGAGGCTAATTTTTCGGATATCAAAGATGGCCGTTATCCAACAAATGATTTGAAGCACTATCATTCCTCTCTGGAAGGGTATGAATTACTGGATGTTGGCACTTTTGAAACAAACGGTTCCGCAAAGGCGATCACTGTTCGCGATCCGAATGGCAATATTTATGTGCATTTCAATGGCACAGGTGATGGGAATTGGGGGTATAACAGCGCGGCCTATGGCACAGAACCTTCCGCGATGCAGACATGGTCCGAGGAATATTTTAACGAAATGGTTAAGGCGCATTATGAAGGAAACGCAAGTAATGGAGCACTCTACGTCTCCGGACATTCCCAGGGGAGTAATAATGCACAATATGTAACGATAAAATCACAATACGGGGATTATATAGAGGCGTGCATTGGTTTGGACGGTCCCGGTATGTCAAAAGAAGTTGTGAATCAGGCCAAAAATCAATATGGAGAGGCGTATTATAATTCACAGAGGGATAAAATATTCGGTTATTACGGAGAAGATGATTTTGTCAGTCCGTTGGGACAGGAAAACATCATCAGGGAGGATCAGGCTTATACCGTGAGACGGGGAGAAGGTTTTTTTCCAGAGGGTCATGATTGCCCCACGGATATTGGCAACAAGGCGCATGCAGCATTCTACTTGTTGGATGGCGATGGAACACTTGCTGAAGTGCGGCCATACAGTTATGAAACAAACAGCGCATTCAGAAAACTCATACTGGGTGTCAATGACAGGTTTGTGAATTTAGAGCAAGACCAACAGCATAGAACAGGTCAGGCAGTCATGAACCTTGTGGAACAAATGATTGGAGACGGCGAAAGCAGGTTTACGGCGGAGGATCTTCAGGTGTTACGGGAATCCTTCGCTCCGATTCTTGCAGAAGTTCTTTCTGAAGACAAAGAATTGATTCTGGATGTAATAAATGAAATGGTTCAAAAGGGAGATCTTAGCATTTCGCCTGAGATGATTGGTTTAATTGAAACCATTCTCAACAAATACGATTCTCTTCCTGAGAATACAAGGACGCAGCTCGTAGAGAATTTTTTCACCGCGATCGGGATCGATGAAAATGGAAAATTCGTTTTTGAATTGGAGAATATGTTTACAGATTGGAAATTTATATCGACATTTAAGGCCGGAATCCCGATTATTTTTGAAACGATCATCAATAACCCAGGTGATTTGGCGGCTGTCATGCATCAAATGGGGATCGATAAAGCAATGGTTGAGTTCTTGAATAATAACAGTGTTGGGGTGTCTATTGTTGCGAGTATTCTACTTGCTTCACCGGTATTGGCAACGTGGGCGTTACATGTGGGGATTACGGTGGTTGCGTTAGTGCTTGTAGTAGATGTTGTGATCCGTGCCTGGGATATGGTTGTAAAAGGGGCGGAGTTATTATTTGATTTTGTCACAGATTGCTTGAAGGTGTTAGCGGATACACTTGATAAGATAAAGGAGTGGGCACGTAATACATTTAACAGAGGTGTACAATATGTTCAACAGAATAAGCATTTTAAGATAGATCCGGAAACCTTTCGCGGATTTGCGCGCCGCTTGGATAGTATCAATTCCAGACTGCGCACGTTGGACAGTAATATGAACGATTTGTATTGGCAGGTTGGTTTGTTGGATATGTATGATATTGCGTGCATCAACTTTGCTACTCACGGAAGCAATACAATTAAATGTATCCGAAACTATATGAATGATACTGCTTCACGCATTGAGCAGGCAGACCGGAAGGCGCAGCAATTATTTACATAATACGGAGGGTAACCCATGGCTTCAATATATGAATGTAGAACCGAACTGCGTTCGATCGTTAATGAACTGCGTTCACTTGAATGGGAAGTACGTCAGAGCGCCATCGGGCTGGGGCAGGATATATGTGCTGACAGGATCGGTGGGCTTGCCTCGAAATACGAGGGACTTTTGACAAGACTAAACCGGGTTGACGTTAATAAACTTGCAGAATGGGTATACGGTGACGAATAGGAGGCGCTGGATGGCAAGACAACAAATCAATACGGAACAGGTTGCGGGAACCATCAATCAGATGAATCTGGCAGAGCAAAACATCAATGGCCGTTTTGAAAGATTGCAACAAAAGATGTCTGATTTGGAATTTGATTGGAAAAGCAACGCTGCCCAAACAGCAATGACGATGATGTATGAGATCACAAAGGGGAACAATGCGCGTTCTTCCGTGATGCAGAATTACATTCGAATGCTGACTGCGCAAGTTAACCCCGGATATATCCAAGTTGAAAATGTGAATACGTCTCTTTCTGATTTGTTTAAGTAGGAGGTTCCGTATGACTATAGAGGTGAATCATCAGACCTTGCGGGATGTGGCAAAGGAAATAGAGGGGTATTGTGAATTGCAGGATTCGGAGATGCAACGTGCGGATGGTGCGGTTAAATCAATGCTTACGAATGGTTGGATCGGTCCTGATGCAAGAGAATTTGGCGGGAAATGGGAAGGAGTAGATGCGCAGGATTCTACTGCCATAAAGTTTAAGGATTCTCTAATGGGCTTTGGTGATGCATTAACAACGGCGGCGGACGAGTATCAACGCGCACAGGAAGATTCATATAACCAGGCATCATGGCTTCCGAGAAACGACTGGTGACCTTGGTCTACAACAGATGAACGATAATGAAGCAAAGCGGCGTTTCCAAAGGAAGCGCTGCTTTGCGCCGTAATATGGAAAGGGTAAGGAAATCAGATGAAAAAGACGGGAAACATACGGAGAGTAGCGGCATTTCTTCTGGCAGCGCTTCTGTTTGCGGGCGTTTCCGCCACGGTCAGGGCGGCAGAGGATACAAAAATCGTGGGCACCTTCGCGGATGAGGACACGCTCAAGGTCTATGTGAAGAACGCGCCGGGAACGGAGGCTTCCTATCAGATCGGAAACCGTGCCGGCGGGGAAATGAAAGGGATTTCCATCACGGAGGATGACGCGCCTTTGCGGACGCTGATTCTTCTGGACAATTCCAATTCGGTTGCGAAACAAAGCAAGGCGGCCGTTTCTCTGGTACAGGAGATCATCAGCTCCCACAGCGAGGGGGAACAGCTGAGAGTGGCAACCATCGGTGACAGCATCACGTATCTGACGGAGTTTTCGGATGATTACCTTTCCCTGTATAACGCGGCTTCCGGCATTACATTCCAGAGCCAGAACACCCATCTGACGGAACTTCTGATTCCCGTGCTGAAGGATCTTGCGTCCGACAGCTACGGCGGTCTGACAAGAATTGTCATTATCGCCGACGGCGTGGATGACGAAACCCTCGGTTCGACGCGCGCGGAGCTTATGGACGTACTGCAGAAACGTTCCTTTCCGATTTACACCGTCGGCGTCAGAAACGGCACCGCAACCTCCGATGCGGACTTAAGCACCATGTTCTCGCTCTCCCGCATGACAAACGCGTCCACCGCCATGCTGGAGGAAAACGGCGGACATGCACTGATTTCGGAATTGCAGTCGGACAGCGCGATCACGGTGTACCGGGCGCAAATTCCCGAGGAGGCCAAGGACGGCAGCACGCCCAATGTCCAGCTGACCTTTTCCGACGGAACGAAGCTTTCCGCAAAGATTGACATGCCCTTTGGCTCCATGACGGGCAGCGGTGCATCCACGCAGGAAACGACACAGAAAGACAGCTCCGGCAAAAGCACTTCCGTTTCCACTGTCAGCAGTACCGGCAGCAGCAAAAGCGGAACGGGCAGCACGGCGGACAGTGCTTCCGGTAATTCGTTGTTTTCCGCCGTACCGCTTTGGACCTGGATCCTGATCGGCGCAGGTGTTCTGCTCCTGCTGATCGTACTGATCGTGGTTCTGGCTTCCCGCGGAAAAAAGAAATCAAAGAACGTACCGCCCCCTGTGATTCCGGTGCAGGAACCGGATCAGACAGTGTCATTGGATTTCGACAAAACAGAAATATTTGACGAAAAAGCGCAGGATTATGAAAGTACGACGGAGATTCTGTTTGTCAACAACAGTATTCAGATCACATTGGAGGACACGGAACGTCCGGCCTGTACCTTCACGGAGACGATGAATCCCAACGGACAGATTATTGTCGGGCGCAGCACGGAAAAGGCACAGATCGCCGTCACCTATGACAAATCCGTTGCGCGTGAGCAGTGCCGTCTCTATGATCTGGGCGGACAGCTGCATGTGGAAAACATGAGCGGGACGAATATTACAAAACTGAACGACAAGCCTGTGATGACTGCAGATCCCGTTTACCACGGGGATTGCCTGACTTTTGGCCGTGTGAAGATGCGGGTGTCGATCCGGAGATGAGCATCGTCCCTGAGAGCGTTTCGCTGAGTGCCTGCGGCAATGTCCGTAAGGTAAATCAGGATGCCGTGTTCGTTCTGGAGACGGAGGCGTTGTCCGTTTATCTTGTGGCGGACGGAATGGGCGGACATTCGGACGGGGAGCTGGCCTCCCGGGGCGTTGTTTCCGCGATGGAAGCATGGGCATCCGCATGGACGCCGCCGGAGGAGGCCGCATGGCAACAGATGCTTACGGAGGTGACAGAGGTACTGCAGGCAGAAAACGACAGAATTTTTCGCGATTGCAATGCGGACGGGAAAATCTGCGGCACAACCCTTGTGCTGATTATCGTGATGCAGGGCATGTATGCACTGTTTTCCATCGGTGACAGCCGTCTTTACCGGCTGGAAAAACGGCATGTGCTGCAGCTGACAACGGATGATGTCTGGGAAAATGATCCGGCGCAGACCGCGGGACTTTCCGAACAGCAGATCCGCACGCATCCGAACCGCGGAAAGTTGCTGCGTGCCTTCGGGACGGCGCAGGATCTGCGCCTTCACAGGCAGACGGGACCTCTCGCAAAGGACATGCTCTTTCTGATCTGCAGTGACGGCATTTACAAGTACTGTGACGAAAAAACGCTTTCCCGCGCCTGCAGAAAGGCAAAAAAGGGCGGGAAGCCCATGACGGAAGCCCTGCGTCTCCTGGAACAAAAGGTGCTGGACGGCGGCGCGAGGGATAATTATTCCGCTGTCTTTGTGCGCACGTAACATTACAAAAGCGCATCGCAGGAAGAGTAATACGCCGCATGGACGTAATACTCGAATCCGGCAACGGCAGTTTCCAACGTGACCGGGCGGGGGAGGATGTGGTATACTGAAAGAAATCATTTTGCAGAGGTAAACAAATGCGGACACCCAGCCGTGCGTTCTTAAGCTGAATACGCAGAGGCACAAGGTTTCATGGGGAAACAGGAGAACATGAGTGAACTGGATCAAAACTTTTTCGGTTCATCCTATCAGGTCTATGGAGAAATCGGAAAAGGTGGCATAGGAACAATTTTCAAAGCACGGCATGTAAGCCTGCAAAAAGATGTCGTGATCAAGCGCGTGGACGTGCAGGGCATCAGTGCCAGGGATAACCGCAGGGAAGCGGACATTCTGAAAAACCTTCGCCATTCTTATCTCCCCCAGGTGTTTGATCTGATACAGAAGGACGGCGTGTATTACACCGTCATGGATTTTATTGAAGGACAGTCTTTTCAACAATTGCTTGATGCCGGGAAGATTTTCACACAGCAACAGGTTGTTAAATACGGACAGGAATTGTTAGAGGCTCTTGATTATCTGCATACTCGAAATCTCCCGGTACTTCATGGGGATATCAAGCCGGCCAACGTGATGCTAACACCGGAGGACCATATTTGTCTGATCGATTTCAATATCTCCGGATATTTGACCGGTCAGGAAATGATGACAGTAGGTTTTACAAGCGGTTATGCCGCCCCGGAGCAGATTCGGGCGATTCGTGAGGCAAGTAAGCGAAAGCGTGGGAACCGCACAAATGAAGCGCAAAGAGTGCCTGTTTCGCCCGGCAATTACGATGTGGAAGAAACAACAGAGTTACTTGCGTCTGCAGATGTTTCTGAAACAGGATTTCCTGACGGTGAAAAGAATAACAGTTTCACAGAAGAACTGCTGAAGAGTGCGGGCGCGGACGAAACAGAACTGCTTGATGACTATGTGGGGGATAATCAAAGCGAAAGCGTCATGATTGATAACACGACCGCAAGGATTGATATCCGTGCGGATCTGTACAGTGTGGGTGCGTTTTTATACCATCTTGCGACAGGGAAGAAACCGGCGGCGGATCCGGGCAAGTTCATTCCGCTTAGTTCCTACCGTGGATTCAGTAACGCCTTTACGGCGATCGTGGATCGTGCAATGGCGTTACGGCCTGAGGATCGGTTTAGCAGTGCGTTGCAGATGCTGAAAGCACTTCAGGGATATGGCCGGACAGACAGCAGATATAAGCGTCTGTTGCTCAGACAGCGTCTGATGTTTGTTGCATTGTCAGCAGGTGTCATCCTGTGCGCCATGATTGCATCTATGGGCTATAACAGGATGCGTGCAGAAAAGGATGCTGCATACGAGGAAAAGGTGGAAATTCTGACTCAGGCAAGAGAAGCGCATGATGAAACACAGTTTTTGCAAATCTATGATGAAGTGTCAGAGGAGCGGCCGGAAACGCTTGACGCACAGCTGCAAATGGCATTGTATTTGTATGAAACGCGCAGGTATGAAGAAGCGGCATCGTATATTGCGGATGTAATGAGCGGCGGAAATATCGATTATTTACAGAAAGAAAACATCGCTGATATGTATTATGTATCAGGAAACAGTTTATTTGAAACCGGGGATATGCAAGGGGCGGCTGCGCAGTTTCGGACAGCACTCAGCTATAATGGAGAAAAAGCTGTTTATTTCAGAGATCTCGCACTGTCACTGGCAGTAAACGGGAATGTTGCGGAAGCCAGGGAAGTTTTGGAACAAGCCGAGGCCGCCGGATTGCTGGAAGAGCAAATGGCATTGGTACGCGGGGAAATTGCTTCCGGGGAGCAACGTTTCCGGGAAGCAATTTCGGATTTTCGTTATTGTATTGACCATACGGATGATGATTATGTCCGCCTTCGCGCCTATGTCCTGGGTGCGGAGGTGTATGACGCCATGGTGCCCGGTGTTGAGACACTAAAAGAGCAGGAGTCATTTTTAGAGCAGGCCTTAACGGCGCTGCCGCATGAACACAGTATTATCGTTTTAGAAAAACTGATCACAACAGAAATGAATTTATATGAGGATTGGGGCGTCACAGAAAACGCAGACGATGTGATCGAGCATCTTAATATGGTGATTAGTAATGGATGGGATTCACTCATTACATATAATAATCTTGTCCGGTATTACGAGAATCTGGAGCAGTATGACAAGTCAATGGAAACTTGCATTACAATGGAGCAGCAGTATCCGGACAGATATGAAACGTATAAACGAAGGGCAAGACTGGAAATACGCATACAAAAAACCTTACAGGAAAATGACCGGGATTATGCGCAGTTCTATCAGTACTATGAGAAGGCGTGTGAATTATATGATGAAGCTAAGGCGTCGGGCAGAACGGACGGCGAGATGAGTGAGCTTGAAAAAGAATTCACGGATGTCAATGAGAAGGGGTGGTAATCATGACAACGGGAACGATGATGTTTTTCGGAGGAATTGCAGGAGCAGTGCTGCTCAGCGTAATCGCGCTGATTATGATTCCGGTCACCGCAAAGAGAAGGAAACGGATGCTGGAGAAGATCTTAACAGAAGGCGGGGACAGGTAAAAGCGATCGCGCGAATAAACAAAAAGCATTTTGCTGAGGACTGATATTTTGCGTTATGGAAATGCCAATGCATTTTACTATTCGTAGCACCAGGCGGAAAGGTGAAAAATGGAAGGAATGCAAAAAAACAGCAACAGAAAACGGATCATCATCATAGTCTCTGCGGTTGCGTCGTTGGCTCTTGCAATTGCCGTTGGTGTTGTGGTGTATTCCAATACGCCCGCGCAAAGAATGAAGAGACAGATTGATCTGGGAAACCGCTACTTAAGCGAATTGAAGTACGAAGAGGCAATCGCGGCGTTTTCCGAAGCACTTGAAATTGATGCCAGAAACGAGACGGCTTTATCCGGTCTCGCGGATGCGTATTATGGTAATGCTGGCGATCACGCAGCCCGGGGTGACTATGCAGGGGCGATAGATAACTATCAGGCTGTTGTAAATATCGCTCCGTCACGCACGGAAGCGTATGAGGGCATGGGAACCGCATATTTTGCGCTAAGCGAATATGAAAAGACGGTTGAGATTCTGGAAGGCGTGATTGCGGAGTATGGTATGCAAATACTTACGCCGGAAGCGTTGGATGATCTTTGCAATTCGTATGAAATACTGGCAGAGGCAGCAAAGCAGGACGGTGATGATGAACGTGCATTGGAAATGTTTGAAAGACTACTGGAACTGCGTCCGGGGGAAGAACGCTACGAGAATGAAAAGGAGCAGGCAATCGGTCGTCTTGAGTTTGCAGAGTACCGGAGTGCATTACAGGAAATGGCAGAAAACATTGTAAATAATGAAACATACAACTTCAAAGATGCGCTGATCTTAAGTGATGCGTTCCTTGCATTAACGGAACACCTTACGGTGCCTGTATTTTTCTCTGTGGAAAACGGGCTCACCATCGGCATCTACCCCGGTGGGTATATATATTACGGAGAAATGCAAGATGGAAAAAGGGAGGGAGAAGGACGATGGTATCACGGGGATATAAGATCTTTAGTACTTGTCACCTGCTCATGGAAAAACGATATCCCGAACGGTCCCGGAAGAATTGAGGGATGGAGGAATGAAGCGTTGATTGAAAAACAACCGAATTATACATACGGACTGCATACGGTTGAAATATGCAATTTAACAAACGGCCGCTATGATGGCACAGCATCAATTCGATGGGATATGGACAGCGGTGAAGTCCACGAGTGGGATGTTCCTTATGCAGATGGGTATGCGACAGTACCGGAAGGTCACATTTGCAGGAATTGCGGAGCCACATTAAATGCAGGGACGCATTTACACGAGATTGAAGGAATAGGTAATCGTTGACAGTTTTTGCTCATTGAAGTATTATATATACTTTATCACGCTAATACGTTAGCATAGTAAAGCAAATGGAGAACATGCATTTATGAACCGCGATATGCACACGCCGGACGGCGTCCGTGACGTCTACGGCAACGAACTGAAGGAGAAGCGCCGCATCGAGGATGCCATTCTGAAACAGATGCAGCGCTACGGTTACCGGGAGATCAAGCCGCCTACATTTGAATACTTTAACGTGTTCCGCAAGGAATGGAGCGGCATCAGTGCCAGGGATCTTTTCAAGTTCTTTGACAAGGAAGGGAATACGCTGGTGCTGCGTCCGGACTTTACGCCGCAGATCGCGCGCTGTATCTGTCAGCTTGCGCAGAACGAGGAACGTTCCTACCGCCTCTGTTATGTCGGGGATACCTTTACGAATATCTCGGAGCTGCAGGGCAAGCTGAAGGAGACCACACAGGCCGGCGCGGAGTTCTTTTCGGATGACAGCGTGTACGCGGACGCGGAAATGATCGCGCTCTTGATCTCCGTATTACAGGCCGCCGGACTCAGCGAGTTCCAGATCAGCATCGGTCATGCCGCCTTCTTCCACGGCATCTGCGTGGAGCGGAATCTGCCGCAGGAGGAAGAGGATGCCATCCGCGCCCTGATCGCGGACAACAATTATTTCGCGGCGGAAAAGAAAATGCTGGACGCCGGCATCGACGATACCTGCCGGGAGATCCTGCTGAAGATTTCGGATTTTGTCGGAAGTGCGGAGGAGCTGGAAAAACTGCGGTCCGCTGCCGGGAATGAAATCAGCCTCGCGGCGATTGACCGGCTGTCTTCGCTCTATGACGCGCTGGCCGCTTACGGCATGCAGCAATATGTTTCCTTTGACCTCGGCATGCTGACGAAGCATCACTATTATACCGGCATCACCTTTGAGGCCTATACCTACGGCGTCGGCGACGCGATCGCCAAGGGCGGACGCTATGACAATCTGCCCGCGCGTTTCGGGAAGGCGATGCCCGCCATCGGCTTTGCGGTTATGGTGGATGAGTTGCTGAGCGCGCTGCTGCGGCAGGGAGAGCCTGCGGAGACTAAGGAATGCGAGGTGATCCGCTTCAACGACGACAGCTTTGAAGAAGCGCTGCAAAAGGCGCAGGCGCTGCGGGCCGAAGGCAGGGATGTGGCACTGGATTACGAAAAACAGGCATAAGGGACAGAACAAAAGATGAAAGAATATCTGACAATCGCACTCACCAAGGGAAGACTGGTGAAGGATACCATGGCAGTACTGGCAAAATGCGGCATCTCCTGTGACGAGGTGCTGGACAAGGAAACGCGAAAGCTCGTCTTTGTGAACGAGGATCTGAAGCTGCGCTTCTTTTTGTCCAAGGCACCGGATGTGCCGACCTACGTGGAAGGCGGCGCGGCGGACATCGGCATCGTCGGCGAGGACACGATTCTGGAAGAACGCCGCCGTGTGTATGAGGTGCTGGATTTGGGCTTTGGCAAATGCCGCATCTGTGTCTGCGGCTTTCCGAAGGCACGCGCGCTGATGGATTCCCACGCGCGGCTCCGCGTTGCGACAAAATATCCCAATGTGGCGAGAGAGTATTTCTTCAACCGCAGGGGACAGACCGTGGACATCATCAAGCTGAACGGCTCCGTGGAGCTCGGCCCCATCGTCGATCTGTCGGACGTCATCGTGGACATCGTGGACACGGGTTCGACGCTGAAGGAGAACGGGCTGGAGATCCTGGAAGAAATCTGCCCGGTGTCCGCAAGGATGATCGTGAACCAGGTCAGCATGCAGATGGAGACGGAGCGGATTCGCGGACTGGTGCGGGAGCTGAAAGGGGTTGTGCAATGAAGATCATACCACTGACAAAAGAGACCGAAGCGGCCTTTAAGGCACAGCTTTCGAAGCGTGCGACGACAGGCTATCCCGAGCAGGAACAGGCGGTGGCGGAGATCCTTGCCGCGGTCAGGGAGCGCGGAGACGATGCGCTGTTTTCCTACGCAAAGCAGTTTGACGGCGTGACGCTGACAAAGGAAAACCTCTGCGTGACGAAGGAAGAGATCCGGGCCGCTTACGAAAAGACGGACGCGGCGCTGATCGAGACCATGAAAAAGAGCGCGGAGAACATCCGCCGCTTTCACGAAAAGCAGCTGCGCGTCAGCTGGCTGGAGCCGGAGGCGGACGGCGTGATGTTAGGGCAGCGCTTTACGCCGATGGAGCTGACGGGCGTCTATGTGCCCGGCGGTACGGCAGCGCTTTCGTCCAGCGTTTTGATGAACGTGATTCCCGCGAAGGTGGCGGGCGTGGATCAGGTCATCATGATGACGCCGGCCAGGGAGAGCGAGGAAGAAAACCGCGTCGCGGGCATTGACGCTGCCGTTCTTGTTGCGGCGGACATCGCCGGTGTCGATACGATTTTCCGCTTAGGCGGCGCACAGGCGATTGCCGCCATGGCCTACGGGACGGAAAGCGTTCCGAAGGTGGACAAGATCACCGGCCCCGGCAACATCTACGTGGCACTTGCAAAGAAGGCGGTCTTCGGGCATGTCTCCATTGATTCCGTCGCGGGTCCTTCCGAGGTGCTGGTGCTGGCGGACGAAACAGCGGAGGCCTCTTTTGTCGCGGCCGATCTGTTGGCCCAGGCGGAGCATGATGTTCTGGCCAGTGCCATTCTGATCACGACGGAAGTAAAACTTGCGGAGGAAGTAAATCAAAAGATCGACGAATACTGCGAAACGCTGTCCCGCGCGGACATCATCCGGCAGTCGCTTGAAAACTACGGCGCGATTTTTATTGCCAAAGACGAACAGGCCATGATCGACGCCGCCAACGGCATTGCCTCGGAGCATGTGGAAATTATGACAAAGGACCCGTATCGGACGATGTGCGGCATCCGCCACGCGGGCGCGATCTTCCTCGGACCCTGGACGCCGGAGCCGGTGGGGGATTATTTCGCGGGGCCGAATCACATCCTGCCGACGAACGGCACGGCAAGGTTCTTCTCGCCGCTCAATGTGGACGACTTCATCAAGAAGACCAGCCTCATTGCCTATTCGCGGGAAGCATTGTATCATGTACAGGAGGACGTCAGACGCTTCGCGAACGCGGAAGGCCTCACGGCGCACGCAAATTCCATCGCGGTGCGGATCACAGAATAGAGGAGAGGACGCAAGATGAGAACGGCAAGCATCCACAGAAAAACCGGCGAGACGGATATTACCATCAAAATCAACCTGGACGGCACGGGCGAAAAGCGCAAGATCGATACCGGCATCGGCTTCTTTGATCACATGCTGGACGCCTTTGCGAGGCACGGCTTCTTTGATCTGGAGGTGAAGTGCAAGGGTGATCTGCATGTTGACGGACACCACACCGTCGAGGATATGGGCATTGCGCTGGGACAGGCCATTTTGAAGGCGCTTGGCGACAAGAAGGGCATCCGGCGCTACGGCAATGAAATGCTGCCGATGGATGAAACGCTGGCGCTCTGCGCGCTCGATCTTTGCGGCAGACCGTATTTCGTGATGGACGCTTCCTTTCAGTCGGAAATGGTAGGCGAACTGGATACCGCGCTGGTGCGGGAGTTTTTCTATTCCGTCTCATACGCTGCGATGATGAATCTGCACCTGCGGATTCTGACGGAGGGCAATTCACACCATGAAATCGAGGCGTTGTTCAAGGCCTTTGCGAGGGCGCTGGATCAGGCGGTTGCCCCGGAGCCGCGCATCAAAGGTGTATTGAGTACAAAGGGAACATTGTAATGGAAAAACAACTCATTGCCGCTTTGCGGCTGAAGGATCAAAAACTGCTTTCGGCGGAAGAGGAAGGGCGCGTGATCGGGGAAGATCCGGTCGCGTACGCGGTGCATCTTTCCGACCTCGGCGCGGATGAACTGATCATACAGGACCTTTCGGATGTGGCGGACGATGCCGCGCGGGACGCCGCCATCGACGTCATCCGCAGGATCTGTGCCGCATGCGATATCCCGGTGACCGCGGAATCCGCGATCCGCAAAATGGAGGACGCGAAAAAGCTGCTGTACGCGGGATGCAAAAAAGTCGCCCTGCGTCTGGACGCCGAGGGACAGCCGCTCGCGGAACGGATGCAGCTGTTGAAGGAGCTTTCCGCCAAGTTCGGGAAGGAAAAGATCATCGTCCGTTATACCTCAAAGGAAACGGCGGAAAAGCAGGAAAAGGCGCTGGAGGAACTGGCTTCGGCACTGCTTCTGACCGAAGCGAAGACCTTACAGGATGTCCGTGCGGGCATGGTAAAGGACATGCCGCTCATTGTGGAGCTGCCGGACTGTTCCTTTGAGGACGCCGTGGAAGTCTTCGGCGCGCGCAATCTTGCGGGCGTCGGCGGCACTTACGTCAACCACAATCCCGAGCGCATCCAGGAAAAAAAGCAGACGCTTGCGGAAATCGGCATCGACACCTGCATTCTGAAGCCGCAGTACAAGTGGGCGGACTTCAAGAAAAATGCGCAGGGTCTTTTGCCCGTCGTCGTGCAGGACTTCCGGACCTTAGAGGTGCTGATGGTCGCTTACATGAACGAAGAGGCTTATACGCAGACGATCCGCAGCGGCCGCATGACCTATTTTTCCAGGGAGCGCGAAAAGCTCTGGGTGAAGGGAGAGGAAAGCGGACACACGCAGTATGTGAAGGAGCTGACGGCGGACTGTGATCTGGATACGCTGTTGGCAAAGGTCAAGCAGATCGGCGCGGCCTGCCATACCGGGAACCGCAGCTGCTTTTTCAACGATGTCGCGAAGCGCCCGTACCAGGAGAAGAATCCGCTGAAGGTGCTGGAGAGCGTGTACGGCGTCATCGAGGACAGAAAGAACAACCCGAAGGAAGGCTCTTATACGAATTACCTCTTTGACAAGGGTATCGACAAGATTCTGAAAAAGCTGGGAGAGGAAGCGACGGAGATCACGATTGCCGCCAAAAACCCGGATGTGAACGAGCTGCATTACGAAATCGCGGACTATCTCTATCACCTGATGGTGCTGATGTGTGAGCGCGGCGTGCGCTGGGAAGAAATCACGGACACGCTGGCGAGAAGATAAGCATGAACGAACGTCTTGCGCTGACGGACGCGGAGCTTCTTTCCGTCGAAAAACCGGAACGCTATATCGGCAATGAGGTCAACGCGGTTTATAAGGATTTGTCTGAAGTGGACTTGCGTTATTGCATGTGCTTTCCGGATGTCTATGACATCGGCATGTCCAATCTTGCCATGCAGATCATTTACGGAATGTTGAACGCGCAGGAAGGCGTCTGGTGCGAGCGCTGCTGTTCGCCCTGGACGGACCTGGAACAACTCCTGCGGGAAAAGGACATTCCGCTCTTTGCGCTGGAATCCCAGGATCCTTTGCGCGACTTTGACATCCTCGGCTTTACCTTACAGTACGAACTCTGTTATTCAAATGTGCTGCAGATGCTGGATCTGGCGAAGATTCCGCTGCCCGCAAGAGACCGCGGGGAGGATGATCCATTTGTCATGGGCGGCGGTCCCTGCACTTATAACGCGGAACCCGTCGCGGATTTCTTTGATTTCTTTTATATCGGCGAGGCGGAGACCCGCATCACGGAAGTGGCGGAGACCGTGCGCGCGGCGAAGAAAGAGGGGTGTTCCCGGAAAGAGACGCTGCTTCGTCTGGCGCAGATTCCCGGGATTTATGTGCCTTCTCTGTATGATGTGACTTATCTTCCTGACGGAAGGATTGCTTCGGTCAGGCCAAACGCGGCGGGCGTGCCGGAACGGGTGCACAAGGAACTTGCGAAGGAGCTTTCGGATACCTATTATCCGCTGCGTCCCGTCGTGCCCTATATCCGCGTGGCGCAGGACCGCGTGGTGCTGGAAATCTTAAGGGGCTGCATCAGGGGCTGCCGCTTCTGTCAGGCGGGGCAGCTGTACAAGCCCTTCCGGGAGCGGGATGTGAAGGTCTTAAAGGAATGGGCCATCGCCATGCTGGAACAGACGGGGCATGAGGAAATCACGCTGAGTTCCCTGAGTTCCAGTGATTATTCCGCGCTGGGAGAGCTCGTGGAAGAACTGATCACATATTGCCGCGAGCGGCATATCAATATTTCCCTGCCCTCGCTGCGCATCGACGCCTTTTCCCTCGATGTCATGCGCCGGATTCAGGACATCAAGAAGAGCTCGCTCACCTTCGCGCCGGAGGCCGGAAGCCAGCGCCTGCGCAACGTCATCAACAAGGGACTGTATGAGGAGGATATTCTGCGCGGGGCGAGAGAGGCTTTCTTAGGCGGCTGGAATAAGGTGAAGCTGTATTTCATGCTGGGCATTCCGACGGAGACGGAGGAGGATCTTCTGGGCATCGGCGATATCGCCGGGAAAATCTGCATGGAGTATTTTGACAACGTGCCGAAGGAAGAACGGCAGGGGCAGCCGGTGGAGGTCAACGCCAGCTCGTCCTTCTTTGTGCCGAAGCCCTTTACGCCCTTCCAGTGGGCGGCGATGGATACGAGAGAGCGTTATCTGGAAAAGGTCAAAACCGTGAAGGCCGGTGTTGCCGCGCAGATCAACCAGAAGCGCATCCGATACAGTTATCATTCCGGGGACGTGAGTGTGCTGGAGGGCGTCTTTGCCCGCGGGGACCGGCGGCTTTCCGCCGTGATTCTGAAGGCGTATCAAAACGGTGCCCGCTACGATGCCTGGACGGAGCATTTTCATCCGGAGTATTGGGACGAGGCCTTTGTGTCCTGCGGCCTGGATCCTGCCTTCTACGCGCATCGCGAGCGGGAGAAGGAAGAGGTGCTGCCCTGGGATCATATTGACTGCGGGGTCAGCAAGGCCTATCTGTACCGCGAGTGGGAGAAGGCAAAGGCGGGATTGGAATCCGTGAACTGCCGCCTCGGCTGTGAGGGCTGCGGTGCCGCGGCTTACCGGACGGGCATCTGCCCGGGAGGTGCGGCATGACGAAACTCCGTCTGAAATTCAGCAAGCACGGGCCCGTGCGCTTTGTCGGTCATCTGGATCTCATGCGCTATTTCCAGAAGGTCATGCGGCGTGCCGGTGTGGACATCGCGTATTCGGAAGGATACAGCCCGCATCAGCTCATGAGCTTTGCACAGCCGCTGCCCGCCGGTGCGACCTCCGACGGGGAATACATGGATATTTCTTTGAACAGCTTCCGCGACATCCGGCTTTCCGCGGGACAGGCGGCGGATGTGCCGGCGGAGCTTACGGAAGAGGATGCACTGCGGGCACTGATTCTTCGCATGAATGCGGTGATGAAGGAAGGCATCCAAGTTTTGGACGCGCAGATTCTGGCGCAGGGGGCGGAGAAGGCGATGACCGCCGTGAGTGCCTGTCGCTGGCGTCTGTCCTTTTATGCCGAGGACGCTTTGGGGGCCGCGGCACTTCGTCGCATCGATGCAGCCGGCGGCACAACGGAAGCGCTTTCGCGTTTCCTTTCGGAGCGCAGCATCCGCGTCGTGAAGAAAACGAAGAAGACCGAACGGGAGCTGGACCTGCGTCCGCTGATCTATGAGGGCAGTGCGGCAGAAGACGGCAGCATGACGCTCTTGATGAAGGCGGGCAGCACGGACAATGTCAAACCCGCGCTCTTTGCCGCGGCCTTTCTTGCCTTTCTCGGTGAAGATGCCGCTTCCGTGGACGAGCTCTCATCCCGGATGATTTCCGCGCTGATGATTCACCGGGTGGAGACCTATCTGACCGTAGAGTCGGAAGGGGAGGCCTTGTTGCAGCCGCTCATTGCTTTGTCCACACCGTCCATTTCCGGCTGATCAGACGGGATTCCGCGACCGCGCTCTGTGCGCATTTTCCTGTCACCGCCTCGACCATCCGCAGCGTATCCTGCTCAATCACATGTGTCTGACAGTAACGCCGGTAGGCCTTTCGTCGTTCTGCCGCGGAGACAGAGTTGTCCGCAAGCAGCCGCATCAGCGTAAAGAGATGGCGGTTCTCGTCATTCTGGAAGCGGTAATCGCCGTTCTTTGCTTCGATCAGCCGAAGGCGTCGCTCCGGCGTCCGGAAGCGGCTGTCCTGCGGAAGCTGCAGCATGGAATGCTCCGGCTTTGTGCCGCTCCAATCCTCTTCCCCGTAATGAATGCAGAGCGCGATGACGCTGGTGCGGCTTTCCGGACGGGCGCTGACGCGCAGCGTGTGGCCCTGGCAGCCGTCGCCGACAGCCAAGAGTACAAAGGAAGCGCCGTATTTGCGGGAACGCTTGATCACGCGGACGGTCGGGATGCCGCCGCGGATTTCCACCGGTGTGCGGTAGCCGTCCGCAGGAAGAAGGGCGTCTTCCTCATCCTCCGAGACATCCTCCAGATCATCCGGCTTGAAGAACGCGCGTCCGTCGAACAGCACCGCGTTGAAGAGATCGGTGAAGCGGTGGTTGTCCCGCCAGTAGGAGGTCGGTCTGCCGTGGGGGCGGAGATTGCGGATGCCTCTGTTTCTGTTGCCTGTCATGTGATGCTCCTTTCTGAATGCTTTGTTTCCTGTCTTCCGGTTTCGGTGAGGAGATCATAGCACAGGGTTTATGATATTGCAAGAGGAAATTTAGATATAGTTAATAATATTTAGAAATATCAAATATTTAAGCCCGGTGTTGCGTAAACCGATTGATTATGATTATAATGGTAGGCAGTCTCTGCGGAAAGGAATCGGGCGTTTGCGTCAAAATAATCGGACTTACAGACATAGACGGGGCCTGTTGCTGTCACTGCTCCTGCCGGTCCTGACAGTGCTTTTCGCCTGTTCCGCCGGAGAAGAGACGGTACAGACGGATGTGTCGTCAGCTGAGGCGGAGACGGCGGTTTCCGTGGAAGAGCCGCCAGAGGTCACATATCCGCCGGTGACGCTGCGCTTTGATTTGGGTCTTGCGAATGCAGAGGAGCGTGATCTGCTTGCGGCCATGACAGCCGCCTTCAACCGTGACAATACACAGCAGTTGACGGTCGAGATCCTTGCAGTTGAGCCCGTCGAAGCGGCGGAGGACACAGAAGAGACGGAACCGCCGGAAGAGGAAGAAACAGAGGATGCACCTGCCGCTGTGGCGGCGGACCTTCTGTTCCTCAGACCGGAGGATGTTTCGGAATACAGCAGACGCCTGCTTTCCTTGCATGATGATTTGCCGGACGCGCTGCCGTCCTACGGCGGAATGAATGCCGCGCTCTGCAGGATGTTCAGCCGGAGCGGAAAGATTCTGGCCGTGCCGCTGACAGGGGAGACGGAAGTGTTTTTCAGCCATCCCTCGCTTTTGGAAGAGGCTGAGATCAAGGACGTTCCCGCGGACTGGGACGCGGTGCTTTCGGCCGGAAGGAAGCTGCGGGAGGAGAAAGGCATTCCGCTCATCGGTGTGACGGACCGGACGGCCTTACTGGAGCTGTTGCTCGCGCAAAATGACTGCGCACTTTTGGCGGAAGAGGGTATCCTCTTTGACAATGCCGCGGGGAGCAGCACACTGGAATTGTTGCTGACGCTGTGCCGCGAGGAAATCGTCGCGGTGTACGCGGATGAGGCTTCGTTGTTAAAGGCCTTCCAGGACAGACGGATTGCCGGGATGTTTTTGAACGCGTCTTCGGAGGCGCGCTATGAACTGACGGAAAACGCGGTGGCCGTTTCGGAATTGCCGCACTGGCATGCAAGAGCGGCCGGTGTGACAGGCTCCGGCATCGCGCTGCTGACGGCGGACGAGGATACGAAACGGGCGGCCTTCGCCTTTCTGGCCTATCTGACGGAGCCGGAGCAGAACGCAAATCTTGCGATCGGCACGGGAAAGCTTCCCGCCGTCAACGCGGTGTATGAGTTGCCGTCTTATCGAAGCTTTTTGTCCGCGGACCACGCGCAGGAATGCGCGGCCGCACAGGCGGACGCCCTGTACGCGGCGGTCAGAAGCGAAAGAACAGAGGAAATGTATCTTCTGCTGGCGCAGGCACTGGAGGAAGAGGTGATCGGCGAAGCGGAAGCGGAGGAAGTACTGAAGACACTCAGATCGGCGGTACACGGAGGAACGGAATGAACTTTTTAATTGTCAACGATGACGGCATTGATTCGCCCAACTTAAGGCTTTTGGCGGAAATGACAAAGGCTTACGGAGATGTGACGATCGTGGCGCCCGTCAGGCAATGCTCTGCCATGTCGCAGCGGATTACGGTGAAGGGCATCCTGGAAGTCAGGGAAGTGAAGGACTATCCCCTGCCGGGGGTGAAGGCATACAGCGTCAACGGTACGCCGGCGGACTGCGTGAAAATCGGACTGCGATATTGTTTTGAGGAAAAGCCGGATTTCGTTTTCTCCGGAATCAATTTGGGCATCAATGTCGGCTATGATATCTGTTATTCGGGTACTGTCGCCGCGGCCATCGAAGGCGCGATGCATGAGATTCCTTCCATTGCCTGGTCCATGATGCTGGGGAACAGCTTTCAGGGCGTGCAGGAAGGAGAGACGGCGGTAGCGAAACGATACTTTTCGGAAGTGTTTGAAATGCTGCAAAAGGAGCCGCCGGCCTACGGCCACATCTGGAATGTGAATTTTCCGAACTGTGCGCCGGAGGACTGCAAGGGAATTCTGAAGGGACTTCGCCCGGCGGACGCGCCGCATTACGCGGACGGGTACAAGAAGGTCCGCGAGGACGAAGACGGCGGCTATGATCTGGATACCTTTCCGGTGATGAACCACGAGGCACCGGAGGGAACGGACTTAAACGCCGTGGTGAACGGATATATTTCTGTCGGAGACTGTTTTAACCCGATTATGTGTTACGGGAGGGAAAAGGGATGAAGATATTTGAAGAACTGAAGGAACGCGGACTGCTGGCGCAGTTGACGGACGAGGCCGAGATCCGGGAACTCGTCAACGAGGGGAAGGCGATCTTTTACATCGGCTTTGATCCGACGGCGGATTCGCTGCATGTCGGACATTTCATGGCACTGTCTTTGATGAAGCGTTTGCAGATGGCGGGGAACAAGCCGATCGCGCTCGTCGGCGGCGGCACCGGGATGATCGGGGATCCTTCCGGCCGCACGGATCTGCGCAGCATGATGACAAACGATACGATCGATCATAACTGCGACTGCTTCCGGAAGCAGATGAGCCGTTTTATCACCTTTGAGGACAACTTTGACTGCAAAACACAGGACGCCTTCATGGTCAACAACGCGGACTGGCTGCGGGATTTGAATTACATTGAATTCATCCGTGACATCGGCGTGCACTTTT
This sequence comes from Lachnospiraceae bacterium, assembly GCA_017551665.1. Classification (GTDB taxonomy): domain Bacteria; phylum Bacillota; class Clostridia; order Lachnospirales; family Lachnospiraceae; genus Butyrivibrio. The sequence continues at coordinate 3,645 of JAFZLB010000059.1, read as the reverse complement.
CCGTCAACCGCATGCTGGCGGCGGAGTGCTACAAGAACCGCATGGAGAAGGGCTTAAGCTTTTTGGAATTCAACTACATGCTGATGCAGAGCTATGACTTCCTCAAATTATATGAGACATACGGCTGCAATATGCAGTTCGGCGGCGATGACCAGTGGTCCAATATGCTGGGCGGCACGGAGCTCATCCGCAGAAAGCTCGGCAAGGACGCTTATGCCATGACGATCACGCTGCTGCTCAATTCCGAGGGCAACAAGATGGGCAAGACCGCGAAGGGCGCCGTCTGGCTGGATCCGGAAAAGACCTCGCCTTATGAGTTTTACCAGTACTGGCGCAATGTGAACGACGCGGACGTCATGCGGTTTATCCGGATGCTGACCTTCCTGCCGATGGAAGAAATCACGGCGATGGAGGGCTGGGACGATACGCGCATCAATGAAAAGAAGGAGATTCTTGCGCGGGAGCTGACGACGCTCGTCCACGGCGAGGAAGAGGCGAAGAAGGCGGAATCCGGCGCGAAGGCGCTCTTTGCCGGCGGCGGGGATGACGCGAATGTGCCGACGGCGACGCTCACAGAGAGTGATATCCGGGACGGTAAGGTCGATATTCTTCAGGTGCTGGTGTCTTCGGGGCTTTGCCCGACAAGGAGCGACGCCAGACGCCAGGTGGAGCAGGGCGGCGTGACCGTGGGCGAAGAGAAAGTGACGGATGTGCGCGCGGTCTTTGAGACAGCCTTCTTTGCGGACGGCGTTTTGGTGCGCCGCGGCAAAAAGCAGTTCCGTAAAGTATTTGCACCGGAGGGCAGCGCTAAATGACGACGTATATCATTGTTTTCGGTGTTGTTCTCGCCTTCCTGATCAGCGCTTCGCTTTTCGGGATGCGGGGCGAAAGCAGGAGAAAGCGGCTCTTCCTCGCGAAGATGCGCAGGATTTACGGAAAGTATCCGGACAAGAATTACACGGTGGAGAATTTCCGCCATATCCCGACCCTGTTCCAGTCGCATGCAAGGGAGGATTCCGTCGACGACATCACCTGGAACGATCTGGACATGGACGGCGTTTTTATGCGCCTGAATTACTGCCGCAGCGCGGCGGGAGAGGAGATGCTGTATCACTGCCTGCGCAATCCCGCCTCACAGGGCGACGGCATCGCGGCGGATGAGGAGCTCTTCGAAAAGAAGGTGCGTTTTTATGACGAGGAAACGGAGCAGCGTCTGCAGGCGCAGCTCCTGTTTGACGAGATGCGGCAGGTGTCAAAGTACTCCGTTTACGATCACCTGGAGGTGATGGATGAGGGGCTGGACTGCAGCAACAGCGGGCATTACATTCTGCTGGGGATGATCGCCTGCTCGATCGTGGGCTGCTTCATTAAATTTGAGCTCTTTATCTTTGTCCTGATCCTGCTGCTGATTGCGAACATTCTGAATTATTTCCGGGAGAAGAGTAAGAACCAGGCCTATCTGGCCACCTTCTCCCATATCCTGCGCGTGTTGCAGGGCTCCAAGAAGCTTTGCGCACTGCTGCGCAAGGCCGGGGACGGTAATCTGTTCCAACAGGAAGTGAAGGACATGGAAGAATCGCTTTCGGCCATGGCGGCCTTCCAGCGCGGTTCTTCCCTCGTGATGAACGCATCTTTGGGGAGCAGCGGAAATCCTTTGGATCTGCTGATGGATTATCTGAAGATTCTGACGCACGCGGATCTGATCAAGTTCAACCAGATGTACCGTCACCTTTGCACCCACAGAGATGATGTGGACCGGCTGATTCGTGCCAGCGGCGCGTCCGAGGTGCCGCTGTCCGTGGCCTGTTACCGCGCGTCCGTCAGGCAGAGCCATTGCAGGCCGGAGTTTACGGAAGAGAATGTGCTGGAAATGACGGAGGTCTTTCATCCGCTCATTGAAAAGGCGGTGCCGAATTCTTTGAAGTGCGAAAAGAACGTGCTGATCACCGGCTCCAACGCTTCCGGTAAATCCACCTTCCTGAAGTCGACGGCCATCAGCGCGATCATGGCACAGAGCATCCGCACCGTCTGCGGCAAGGGCTACCGCGCCCCCGTGTACCGGATTTTTTCGTCGATGGCGCTGTCGGACAATCTGCAGGAAGGCGACAGCTATTATATCGTGGAGATCAAATCCTTAAAGCGTATTTTGGAAGCGGCGTCCAAAGAGGGCGCACCCGTGCTCTGCTTTGTGGACGAGGTGCTGCGCGGAACGAACACAGTGGAGCGGATTGCGGCCAGTGCGCAGATTTTAAAGCACTTCGCCAACCGCAATGTGCTTTGTTTTGCGGCGACGCATGACGGGGAGTTGACAAGTATGCTCGGTAGCGGTTATGATAACTACCACTTTGACGGTAAGATCTCCGACGGCGATGTCCGCTTTGATTATAAGATTCGTCCCGGCAGCGCGAAGACCCGCAACGCCATACAGCTGTTGCGCAGTCTCGGCTACGAGGAGCGGATTGTGAACGATGCGGAAGCGAGCGCCGCGCATTTCCTGAAGACGGGCGTCTGGAAGACCGTCTGAGGAACAGGTCAAAACCCCCTTTCACAGTGTAATCATTAAACAGAGGGAGGAAAAAGGCCGATATATAGACGGGCATTGACCAAGCTGGTCTATATTTTGTGCCGGGTAAGATGAAGAAACGCAAGATGTTGAGAAGAAAAAAGAAAATGCAGAAGATGCTTTCGCGCTGCAAAAAGGGCGGAAACGTTTTTCTGCATATTTGTTTTGTCGTGTTCGTGATCGCGATGCTGCCGATGATCGGTGCGACGGAACCGCTGTTTATGACGAATCTCTCGGAATACATTGACACGATGAACCGGACGAGGGAAGCGCAGGCGGCCGAGGAAGCCGCGGCGGAAGCGCTGCGGAACGACAGGATCGCGCCGGAGCTCACGGTGCCGGAGAAGTTAGAGGTGTATCTGGACGACGCCGTCTCGTACAAGGAACATGTGCAGATGACGGACAATGTGGATCCCGCGCCGGTGCTGGAAATCGACGCCTCTGCCGTTGTGCTGCAGGAAGCGGGCCGTTACCCGGTGTTCTACACGGCGACCGATGCCGCGGGCAACACCGCAACGGCGATGATGACGCTGGTGGTCATGGAGCGGGATCTTGCGGAAATGCAGGAAGAGCTGCAGGAGCTCGTCGCGCAGACGGCGGAGCGTCTCGTCAACGATGACATGACGGATGCCGAAAAGGCCAAGGCGATTTATGACTTCGTGCGTTACCAGATCGCCTACGCGCCGCATGCGGCGGAGCGTGATCTGATTTCCGCCGGATACCGGGGCTTCAAGAGAAGGAACGGCGACTGCTATATCAATTATGCCTGCGCGAAGCTTCTTTTGGATTACTGCGGCATCCCGAATGTGGATGTGGCAAGGGTCAGCGAGGGCAGGACCTCGCATTACTGGCTTCTGGTGGATGTCGGCACGGGCTGGTATCACTACGACGCCTCGCCGTCCTCGGAGGACGACTGGTTTTACTGCTTTATGAAAACGGACGAGGAGCTGGAGCGGTATTGCCGGACGCGCTCCGACGGCCGCAGGGATTATTACAGCTTTGACCACGAACTGTACGCGGCCTATCCCCGCGCCACGGAGCCGTATAAATAATTCTACTATCGACGTCGCTGAATATGTGTG
>JAFZLB010000058.1 GCA_017551665.1 Lachnospiraceae bacterium | reverse complement strand
GGACGAAGCACTTGTCGCGCCCGTCGCGGAAGACGTGCTTGCCGCCGCCGCGCTTGTGCTGTCCGCGGCGCTGCTGTCTTTTGTAGATGCCGAAGCCTCCGCCACGGCTTCCGCCGTCGAGGCGGATGAGGCGCTTGTTCCGCTGTTGCCGCCGCCTCCACCGCAGGCCGTCAGCGCGGCCGTCATCAGCAACGCGATGATTTGTTTTCCTCTTATTTTCATCATACCCTCCCTGTGTCGCACACAACCTACCTATTATACCACACAACGCTCCTGTTCCGCCATCCCCGGCGGAACACAAAACAGTTGCGTTGGTCGTATGGCGCATCCATGCGCGCATACCACACATTTTTATCAGAGTGTATCACAGAGAAAGGCGTTGACGTAAGAACGCAAATCCCCCTCCGGGATCAGGTTCGCCACGCGCATGATCTTGGCGCGGATGACGATCTTTTTGGCCTCCGCCTCGGAAATGCCGCGGCTCTGCATGTAAAAGAGCAGATCGTCCGTGAGCTGGCCGATCGTGGCGCCGTGATGACCGTTGATCTCTTCCTCCTGGCAGAGGATGATGGGGACGGTGCGGTTGACGGCATCGGGCGACATCTGCAGCGTGTCCTCGTTTTCATCGCCGTCCGCACCGGCCGCGCCCTTGCGGAAATCAATGGTGCCGCGCAGCATCTTCTTTCCCTTGTCCAGCAAAACGCCGTGGAAATACAGATTGCCGCTCGTGCGCTTGCCGCGGTGCGTCGCGACGTGATTGTAATCATATTCCTGTTCGTTTCTGCAAAGATAGCCCGTTTCGCCGTTGTAGGTGGATTCGTCGCCCAGAAGATTGACCACAAGACCGCTCACGGCACTCTTTGCGCCCAGCTCCAGGCGAACCGTTTCCGCGTGGGCGTCCGTCAGGCAGACACCGCCGAAATCATCGAAATGTGTGAAGTCCTCGCCCAGCATCTGCACGCGGACAATCCGCACCTTCGCGCCTTCCTCCGCCAAAAGATAGGTCTGCACGCCGAAAAAGCCCTTCGTCTTTTTCAGTGCGTAGTAGTCCATGAGGATGGTGATCTCCGCGCCCTTCTTCACATGAAAGACCTGGCGGGAGAGCGCTGCCGTCCCCTCTTCCGGCGTAAAGCGCAACGAAAGCGGCTCCGCGGGCGTTGCGTTTTCTTCCACCGTATACACGCTGACGGGAACCGCGTTTGATTCCATAAGCTCATTCACCGCGCAGCCCATGCCCGTCGGAATGTCCTGTTGCATCCCGGCCAGGAGCACATCGCCGTTCGGTAAAATGGCATCTTTGTCCGCTTCCTTCATCTGCCGGACCGGCGCGGCAAAGATACTGTCAACGGCTTCCGCACCCGCGCCGTGCACCACGGTCACGCCCTCCGGCAGCTTTTCCTCCGGCACCATCGGCGAAAAGGACGCGATGTCTTCGAGCGACAGCGTTTCTTCATTCATCTTCAGCCAGCGGTAGGTCTTTACCGGCATGGCGTTTACTTTCAATGCATTCTTCATGTTCTTTACCCGTTCCAGTCCATCTCAATCTTGATCAGATTGTTCATTTCCGCCGCGTACTCCAAGGGCAGCTCCTTCGACACCGGATTCGCGAAGCCCGAAACCAGCATGGCCTTCGCGTCGTCCTCCTTGATGCCCCTGCTCATCAGGTAGAAAATCGCCTCATCCGAAATGCGGCCGATCTTTGCCTCGTGGCCGATGTCCGCGTCGTCCACGCGGATGTCCATCGCCGGGATGGTGTCCGTGCGGGAAATGGAATCCAGCATCAGCGAGTCACAGGAAATGGAAGCCTTGGCTTTTTTGGCCGTCGGCTGCATCACCAGAGAGGAGCGGAAGGTACCGATGCCGCCGTCCTTGGAAATGGATTTCGAATTCACAACGGATGTTGTCTGCGCCCCCTGGTGCACGATCTTCAAGCCCGTGTCCAGGTTCTGATCACGTCCGGAGAAGGTGATGCCCGTAAATTCCATCCGGCTGCGGTCGCCCTTTAAAATCGTCATCGGGTAAAGGTATGACACATGGGAACCGAAGGAACCGGAGACCCACTCCATCACGCCGTCCTCTTCGACGATCGAACGTTTCGTGTTAAGGTTATACATGTTCTTGGACCAGTTCTCGATCGTGGAATAGCGCAGCCGTGCCTTTTTGCGCACGAACAGCTCCACGCAGCCCGCGTGCAGATTGGCGACGTTGTATTTCGGGGCGGAGCAGCCCTCGATGAAGTGCAGGTCCGCGCCCTCGTCCACGATGATCAGCGTATGCTCAAACTGTCCGGCCCCCGCCGCGTTTAAGCGGAAATAGGACTGCAAGGGGATGTCCACCTTCACGCCCTTCGGGACGTAGACAAAGGAACCGCCCGACCAGACCGCGCCGTGCAGCGCCGCGTATTTGTGGTCCGTCGGGGGCACTAACTTCATAAAGTGATCCTTTACCATGCCCGCGTAATTCAGGCCGTCCTTGCGTTCCTCGTCCAGCTCTCCGCGGATGACGCTCTCCAGATCCGTGTAAATCACGCCCTGTTCCGCCACTTCCTTGCGGACGTTGTGATAGACGAGCTCCGAGTCAAACTGCGCACCCACACCGGCCAGAGACTCCCGCTCCGCCTGCGGAATGCCGAGGCGCTCAAAGGTGTTCTTGATCTCCGGCGGCACCTCGTTCCAGTCGTTCTTCATGTCCTCTTTGTGGCGGACATAGGAAGCGATGCGGTCCATGTCCAGTCCGTCAATGTCCGGGCCCCAGTCCACCATGTCCGTTTCTTCATATAACTTCAGGCATTTCAAACGGAAGTCCCGCATCCAGTCCGGCTCTCTCTTTTCCGCCGAAATGCGCAGGATGATGTCCTCCGTGAAGCCTTCTTCCTCACGGAAAAATTCCTCCGCCCGTTCCTCGTTTTTGAAATCATACAGGCTCTGCGAGTCTTGTGCCCGCAGAGCGTCCTTTTCGTCCGACATTATTTCTCTCCGTATTTCTCTTCGTATACCTCAAAGCCTTCGCGGTTCACCTTCTCCACCAGCGAGGCGTCGCCGCTTTCGACGATATGGCCGTTCACCATGATATGCGTTTTGTCCACCTTCAGCGCTTCCAGAATCTTTGTCGCGTGGGTGATGATGAGCAGCGCGCCGTCGTTATTCTTATGATATTCCTCAATGCCGCGGCTCACCGTGCGCACCGCGTCCACGTCCAGACCGGAGTCCGTTTCGTCTAAAATCGCGAGCTTGGGCTTTAACATCAGAAGCTGTAAAATCTCCGCCTTCTTCTTTTCGCCGCCGGAAAAGCCGACGTTCAAATCCCTGTCCGCGTACGCGCCGTCCATATCAAGCGTCTTTAAGACCTCGTTCAGCTGCTTTTGGAAGGCCAGGAGCTTGACCGGCTGCCCCGTCAGTTCTCTTGTCGCGTTGCGCAAAAAGGAGCTTAAGGAAATGCCCGGCACCTCAATCGGATTCTGGAAGGAGAGGTACAGCCCCGCCTTTGCGCGCTTGTCCGTATCCTCCTCCGTGATGTCCTCGCCGTCGAAGAGAATCTTACCCTCCGTCACGGTATAATGCCCGTTGCCCATGAGCGTGTAGCCGAGCGTGGACTTGCCCGCGCCGTTGGGACCCATGAGCACATGCGTCTCGCCGCGCTTCATTTCCAGATTGATATCCGAAAGAATCGGCAGTTCCCCGTCGATCGCCACGGACAGATGTTGTACCTGCAGAATTGTGTCATTTGCCATTATGTCTTCCTTTCCGGCGTTTTTCAAAACAAAGAATAGTTCCTGTTATCGCCGAGAGCGCTTGATTTTATTGTCTGCAACGAGTAACAATATACCACCAAACAGAGCCCTTGGCAAGAGTTAAAGACCCCTAACTAAAAATTTAATAATCTGTATGCGCCATGGCGCAAAGGTTGACATCCTCCCGTCTCATGACTATCATTGAATTATTGTTTTTCCAAATCCAATCTGTATTGAGGGTATGATTATGAAAAGAAAACTTCTGTCCCGCGGCCTTGCCTTTTTGTGCGTACTGTCTTCCTTTTTTATTGCGCTTTCGTCCGCGACGCATGTCCGGGCGGCGGAGCCCGGAACCTACGTCGAAATCGTGCAGGGAAACTTTGACGCGAACCGCTATGCCGCGGATTATGCGGATCTGAAGGCCGCCTTCGGGAACGATGCCGCAAGGCTCTGGAATCATTATCTGGCCTACGGGATCAAGGAAAACCGTGCCGCCTACACGACAGACGGCGCAAGGGGTGTGGCACTCACCGCCGTCAACTTTGACGCCGCCCGCTATGCCGCGGATTACGCGGATCTGAAGGCCGCCTTCGGCAATGACGCGGTCAGGCTCTGGAATCATTACAACAACTACGGCAGGAAGGAACGCCGCGTGGTGTACACAAAAAGCGGACAGCGTGTCGTCGCTTCCGCGACCGCCGCGTCCTCTGCCGGCACGCAGCCCGCGACCGTCACGCCGGCCGTCGGCGTAACACCGGCCGCAAGCTCCGCACTTTCCTACGGCAATATCGATGTGCAGCGCTACGGCAGGGAAAATCCCGACGCGAGAAGCTGGGCGAACGGGCAGTCCTACCGCCTGTACGCGCACATGTACCTCTACGGCGTACCGCAGGGACGCCAGATTCACTCCACGGATCCCGCGCTGGAGCAGATTCTGACCGGCACGGACGTCGCGGCAAAGAAAACGCTGCTGAAGAACTGGCAGGATTCCTTCTTCCGCAGCACGCCGCCCGCGAACTGGAACCGGACGAATTATTCCGCCGCACAGGTGCAGCAGATGCGTGCCTGGGTCGGCTCTTCCATCGTCATCGGCGCTTCCGTCGCGGAAACCTTTGCGCGGGTCGCCACCTCCAAAAGGGATGCGGTGATTTCGAATCCGCTTCACCTGGCACAGGCGGGATACTTCATCCTGGACGCCCTGTCGGAAAACGACGGCTATGTCCGCGGCTGGGGTGTGGCCAGCGGCACGCAGCCCATCTTCCGCGGTGCGCACCGGGCGCCGCTCAATGTTGTGGCCGAAGGGCACTATAACACGATCTTCATCCAGCTGGGCATGATTGACGCGGAATACTCCGGTATGCTGGACCAGCGTGCCCCGGGATATGACCCTGTGTCTTCCTATATGAGTTTCATCGCGAAAATCCGGCAGAAATCGCCGGGTTCCAAGATTGTTGTCCTTGCGCTCACGCCCTTTTCCGCTTCGCACGGCGCGGCAAACCAGCTGAACGTGAAGATTGCGGCCTTCAACGCCGCGCTGCGTACGGAATGCGCGAAGGCGGGCGTGCCCTTCCTGGATGTCACAACAGAGATTTCCACAGGGGACGGCTGGCTTCGGACCGATATTTCGACGGACAATTATGTGCACATCAAACCCGATGCCTATGATGCCTGGCTGAAGGTGATTAAGGCCTATATCGCCTCACAGTTGGGATTCTGATTGTAACATAAGAGTGGCTTTTTCGTAGCGACATTTGAGGCCGGCGTATTCCTCTTCCGGAATACCGCTGGCCTTTGCGCGGGAAGGGTCTGAGTTATGGGCCAGATCCGCCATCTTCACCTTCCTGGCCAGGGGATGGTCTTTGAGGGCGGCGATGTATTCGAAATAATCCCCCTCTTTGTCATGGGTCAGCAGCGCCACGGCCTCCGTGACTTCTTTGGGAAACTCCTTTTCCAGATCCGCCAGCGTCACTTCCGTATCTTCCACAACGTCATGCAACAGCGCCACCGTGCAGGACAGCTCATCCTCCATCTGCTCCGCGAGATGCACCGGATGCAGGATGTAAGGCAGGCCGTTGTGATCGGTCTGACCCTCGTGTGCGTCGTAGGCGATCCGCATTGCTTTTACCGTCATTTCCGTGTAGACCATAGGACCTCCCGCTGCTTCTTTGCCGAAACGATGCCCTTTCATCATATCACATTTTTCATTAACATAGAATTAAGGATTTGGAAGGGGTATTCTCATTGATTTCGCGGTCGGAATGCGTTACGATAGTGATACCATGAAAGAAAACGTACATCTAAAAGCACTGAAGGAATATATCGCGAACACGAAGGAAATCCTTTCGCTGTCTTCGCCCATGCTGGCGGGGATTGAAAACGATGAGGACTACCGTCTGAAGCTCCTTTCCTCCTTCCGGGAGATCGGGGTGCTTTCGCAGCGCAATAATGAGATTCTGGACGAGCACTTTTTCCCGCTGGTGCTGGATGAGAAGCCCTCCGGGAAAGAAGTGCGGGAAGCGCTTCGTACGTTCAACGAGCTTTTGCTGGATTCCACCGCCATGGAAAACATCGACCAGCCGTTGCTGATGCTGATCGCGGAAAAACTGCTGTCGGACGCGGAGCGGGGCGAGGATGAGAGGGAACTGATTCTCGCGCTGGACGGCATGGTGCCCACGGCCTATATCATGTGGAACCTGACGACCCGCCTGGCCCCGGTGCTGATGGACTGCTACCGTTACCGTGATATGGGGATGGACGCGGCAAAGCGTTTGATTGCGCTCGCGGACAAGGAACGCTTTTTGCAGTTGCCGGATGACGAGTGCCGGCAGCTGGTGCTGATCAACACGCGCTATGTCCGCTGCATGTTTTCCTGGGAGGACAAAGAGGACCGGGCCGCCTGTAACGAATCGGATCTTCAGATGATGCGGCACGCGCTGGAACTGGCAAAGGATCCCTTTTACCGGGAACAGATTCCGGACGACGCGTTCTGGGATTCCCATGTGTTCCGGACGCTGCAATACCTGGCGGACTTCACGGAAGATTGTAACTCCCACGGCTTTACGAAGGAACAGCTGCGGGAGCTCAATGATTACGCGAAGCAGCTCTTTGCCTTTTTGTCTAAGCATTCGGAGCTGCAGGACCGCTGCCCCTTTGTGGAACAGCAGCTGTACCGTCTCCGCAACGCCTATCTCTCGGAGGAGCTGTCCCTGGACGCGTACCGTGAGGCGCTTGCGGCGCTGATTCTTCGGCGGGATCCGGAGGATTTCTCCACCCGCGGGCTTTACACCTATTACGTTCTTCCCTGGGAATACATCCTGTCGCTGGATCCGAAGCATCTTTCTCCGGAAGAAACGCAGACGCTTCAGGTGATTTACGACGCGATGTCTTCTTACGCTTACCGGATGCCGAAGACCGGCGTCTTGAGCTTTATGCTGACGATGATTTGCAACATTCTGAAGCGCTTCATCGCGGTGCCGGACGGCATTTCTTTCCCGGATCTTTGCCTCAGCCTGATGGCGGCGATGCATCCGCCGACTTATATTCATTCCATCGGGGTGGCCGATATCGCGCTGTTTCTGGCGACGCACCTTCTGGAAAAGAACCCCGCGCCGCTCGTGGGGATTGCGGGGACCGCGGATGTTTCCGAGGTTCCGGCACAAAGAGAAAGCGTCCTGAACTTTGTGCACGAAGCCGCGCGCCTGCATGATATCGGCAAGCTCTTCATCGTGGAAACCATCATCACCTACGGCAGACGGCTGATTGACGACGAGTTCGCGCTGATCAGAGAGCATCCCGCGGCGGGGGCCGCGCTTCTGAAAACGCATCCCGAAACCGCGCCCTACGCGGAGGCTTCGCTGTATCATCACCGCTGGTTTGACAACTCCCGCGGTTATCCGGAGCCGTCGGAAACGGATGTCATCCGCTATCCCGCCCTCAACGCGCTGGTCGAGATTTCGGACTGCATCGACGCCGCCACGGATGCGGTCGGACGCAATTACAAGCAGGGCAAGGATCTTTCTGCCGTACTGGAAGAGCTGCGGGCGGAACGGGGCACGCATTACGCGCCCTATCTCGTGGATTTGTTCGATGACCCGGCGGTGTTTGAGGGGGTTGAGCGTCTCATTACCGAGGGGCGGGACGAGAACTACCGCAAGACCTATCATCTGTTGAAATCCCTCTAACGGTTTTTCTTATGGCAAAACGCATTGACATTAGGGATATTTCTCAGCCGGAGGTGGCGCTGTATAACGAACGCGCCGAGGTGCGGCTGAAGCATTTGTTTGAGCCGGCGCCCGGGCTCTTTGTCGCGGAAAGCGCAAGGGTGGCGCTGCGCGCGCTCGAAGCAGGCTATCTTGCACATTCGCTGTTGATCGCTTCGGAAGAGCTGGAAAAGGAAGAGGTGTTACGGCTCCTTGCGCTGGCCGGGGATGTGCCCTGCTATGTCGCGCCGTCATCCGTGCTCGATAAAATCACGGGCTATCATCTGACCAGGGGCGTGCTCTGCGCCTGCTACCGAAGGGAGCCGCCCGCGGTTTCGGAGGTGCTTCGTGCGGCGAAGCGTGTGGCCGTGTTGGAGCGCATCGGCAATCCGACCAACGCCGGTGCGATCTTCCGCAATGCCGCGGCGCTCGGCATGGACGCGCTGCTGTTGACGGAGGGCTGCACGGATCCGCTCTACCGCCGCGCCGTCCGCGTCAGCATGGGCACGGTCTTTTCCCTGCCCTGGACCTTTGTTTCGGGAAATGTCTGCGGCTTGCTGAAGGACGCGGGCTTTACGACCATTGCGACCGCGCTGCGCGACGATGCCCTGCCCGTGCAGGATACGCGTTTCCGCAGCCTGGAGCGTTTCGCGCTTTTTCTTGGAACGGAGGATTCCGGTCTTTCCGAAGAAACGATTATCTCCTGCGACTTTTGCCTTCGCATCCCGATGCGCGAGGGCGTGGATTCCTTAAACGTCGCCGCCGCCAGCGCCGTGGTGTTTTACGCGCTGTGCGGGGAAGGGTGAGGCGTCGGGCTAAGCGCAGCGGCTCATGCGCTCGCGTAGCGGGCAAGAATCCGCCGGACGCTTCCCAGATAGGACGTGCCGAACTGGTTTAAGTGGTTGAGCATCTGATACAGATCATAGAGCGGGCGGCGGTCCTCGTAGCCCGGCTGCAGAGGGTAAGCCTCCTGATAAGCGCGGTAAAAGGCCGCGGAGAAGCCGCCGAACATCTGCGACATGGCAAGATCGACCTCGCGGTGGCCGATGTACGCGGCCGGATCAATCAGCAGCACGCTTCCGTCACCGCCGCACATGTAATTGCCGCCCCAGAGATCACCGTGCACGAGGGCGGGCTGTTCCGGCTCAATAAGATATCGGTCTAAATGTGTCATCACGGCGTCCGCCTGTTGGTAATCCTCTTTGGAAAGATAGCCTGCTGCCTGCGCATCCCTCACCTGCGGCGCAAGACGGCAGTCGCGGAAAAAGGAAATCCAGTCCGACTGCGGCGTATTGCACTGCGGCCGGAAGCCGATGATGTTGTCCTCGTCAAAGCCGAAGGGCTTTCCCGCCGGCATTTGCAGGGGCGGCTGCGCTTTGTGCATGGCGGCAAGGTTCCTTCCGAAGTCCTCAAAGAAATCCGCCCTCCGCCTGCCTTCCTCAACAAATTCCATCAGCAAAAAGGCCATGCCCTGCGCAGCATCCGTACCGACGGCAAGCACCTTCGGCGTCGCAATCGTTTCTGTCCCGGCGATGGCATCCAGCCCCCGCGCCTCCGCCGTAAAGAAGCAAAGATTCTTACTGTTGTTGGATTTCAAAAAGACGCGCTCGCCCGTTGACAGCACGAGCAGCCGCGCGTCGTTGCAGTCCCCGCCGTGAATCGCACGACGCTCCCTAACTTCCGCCCCCTCGCCAAACACCGCGTTCAGCGCTTCCTTCAGTGATCCGTACACTTTCTCCCCTCCGGACATGGTAAATCTCCTTTTTGTTATCCCGCAGCCTTACTCCGCAGTGACATGGTGAATCATCTTCCGGACATCATTGTTTTCATTTTGCACCACAAGCCGGATCTCCGGGTGCCTTCGCTGCCATACAACAAAAAGCTCATGGGCGAAACCCTGTCCGATCCAGTCCACGCCGCGAAAATCCAGTTCCACCGTTTTGAATTGTTCCAAACGTTCGGCCAGGCGTCTGGCCTGTGATCTGGACACCGGTGCGGGAAACAGGCGGGAAACCACGATGCCGGTTTTGTTAAAGCTTCCCTCCGCATCCGTATACGCGTCAAAGATTTCCACCAGCCTCTTCGGGCTGCGGTTTGCAAGCCGCATGAAGACAACGGTTCCGGGGAAATGCTCCCATCCCGCCAAATCGGAAACATCGCCGATCTTTTTCTGGATGTCATCATAGTCGTCGTGCGAAAAAATCTTTCCGCCGGAAAGCACCGCAAACAGATCCACGGCGCGGGAGGTAAAGAAAATCCCTTCTCCCGAGTGGTTTTCCGTATCGGTCGTCAGTTTTCCCTTAAACAGCGCGGCAATCGCCTCATCCATATCCGGGAATTGAAAGTAGGTCTGAATTTTGCGAAAGATACCGATTCCGTCGTCGCGCAAAATAATCGTTGTGTTCATGGCATCCCGAAGAACCAACGCCTGTGCGATTTCCGCGTCGGAATGATCAATGATATTGTTGACCATTTCCGAAACGGCATAAGACCAGATATGAAGCACATTCTCCGCACAGTCCGACAGCAGGGGACGGATGTCTTGTTCAAAAACCGTTGTGTCAAAAGACAGCGCCAGCCGGGAATGCTGATAAGAAAAGAGCCTGCTTTCGATACGCAGATACAGCCGGCGTCCGCGCCGAACAATTTCACCGTCCGCCTCCATCTGGCGGATATATCGGTAAATGCTGTTCAGCGACAGACCGCATGCTTCGGCGCACTTCGCCGCGATGTCAGCCCCGTCGCTGCCGATTTTTTCTAAAATGTATTGTTTGATCTGCGCTCTCTTTTTCTGGGTCAGGCTCATACGGACAACCTCACAGGGAAAAGCCCATGATGTGAAAAATAATCATGCGACACGTTCTTTTTAATCATATTATACGGAAAATTAACTTTAAGAGCAAGAGAAATTAACTATAATTGGATATAAATTAATCTTAAGCCACAAAAAATTAACTATAGCGCTTTTAAGATTAACTATACTCTGCACGAAATAAACCCTAATCCCCGCCAAATAAATCATACCGCGCGATGCCGCAGCCGGTACAGCGCGTGATCAAGCGCCCCGAGCAGCAAAAGCGCCGCTACATAAAGAAACCGCGCAAGGGGACGGCCAAAGGACAGTTCGATCCCGTGTGCGACGGGCTGCATGGTCTGGTGATAGGGTGTGAGATAAAACAGATCCGGGTAGGTGGCGGGCAGCCCCTTCCCCTCCAGCAGCACATTCAGAACCGTTGCGATGCCGCAGAAGACCAGCAGCCAGACGCCCGCCCGGAAATACGCAGACCATGTCCGGTCCGCCATTCCCGTGAAAAACACCGTCAGGCTGACGGCCAAAAGAACAATATGCCAGAGAAATCCGTGCAGCATCAGGGGCAAAGGACGGCTTAGGATATCCTCCGGATACAGCAGCGCCAGCAACGCACCGAAAAAGCTGAAATCCCACAGAAAATTCAACGCCGTCTGCCGGGCCTTTTCCCCAAGAAACGGCAGCAGCAGGCAAAGATACATCGGCACGGAGCAAAGCTGAAAGGGAAAAAACCAGGTATCGAACTGCCTGTCATTGACAAAGAAAAACAGATATCCCTGCTTCCAGATCTCGGAGACAAGCAACCCGACCCCCGCCCAAAACAGCAGCCGGATGGTTTTTGCCTGTTTCAATTCCAAATCAATCCCGTTCATAGGCATAATATACTTCCGGACGGAGATACCGTCAAGGCGCCTCTTTCAAAGCGCACGGATTGAAAAGCTGCGCTGACGCTTTTCGAATGGCGAAAGCATCCGGGATGTGCTAAAATATCCTTGCGATTCGGAAATACGCTGTCCGGGTGGAAGGAGGAGCGCATGGCGAAGAGAATACTGGCGTTTGTGGGCGAGGACTTTGAGGATCTGGAGCTGTGGTATCCGGTGTACCGGCTGCGCGAGGAAGGCTGTGTTGTCGATCTGTGCGCGGAAGAAAAGGGGCACACCTATCACGGCAAGTACGGCGTGCCCTGCACGGCGGACATGACCTTCGACGAGGTCAATCCGGATGATTATGACGGTCTCCTTGTGCCCGGCGGATGGGCGCCGGATAAGCTAAGGCGTTTTCCGAAGGTGCTGGAAATCACCAGAAAAATCAACGAAAAGAACAAGGTGATCGGCGAAATCTGTCATGCCGGCTGGGTGTTGATCTCCGCGGGCATTCTGGAAGGCAGAACCGTGACCTCCACTCCGGGCATCAAGGACGACATGACAAATGCCGGTGCCACCTGGGTTGACGAGGAATCCGTCGTTGACGGCAACATCGTCTCCGGGCGCAGGCCGCCGGATCTTCCGGCCTACATGAAGGACTTCATCCGCGTCCTGAACGCGCAGTGACATCATCATTGTTTTTTTGATTTACTGCCCGGTAAAGCAAAAGCAGGCGGGAAAGCAAAAGCGCCGCGGCAGAAAAAAGGAGAGGGCACATGCCTGACGTGAAACACATCCGCAATGATTTTCCGATTCTGAGAGACCACCCGGACGTGGTCTATTTTGACAACGCTGCGACGGCGCAGCGGCCTTCCTGCGTGACGGAGGAAATCCGGAAGTTTTATGACGAGACGAACGCGAATCCGCTGCGGGGGCTCTACGACTGGTCCATGGAAGCGACGGCGCGGTATGAAGAAGCGCGCGCGGTGTGTGCGTCCTTCATCGGCGCGGCAAGACCGGAAGAGCTGATCTTTACGCGCAACACGACGGAGGCCTTAAACCTTGTGGCCTACGCCTTTGGCGCGGAACACATCAGCGCCGGGGATGAAATCGTCCTAAGCGTCACGGAGCATCACTCCAACATCCTGCCCTGGCAGATGCTGGCGGAAAAAAACGGTGCCGCGCTGGTGTGGCTGGAGCCGGACGAAGAAGGCTTCATTACGGCGGAGGAATACCGGGCGAAGATCACGGAGAAGACAAAGCTGGTCGCGATCGGCCATGTCTCCAACGTCCTCGGCGTGACGCATCCGGTGAAGGACATTGCGGCTTACGCGCATGAAAAGGGCGCGGTGGTCGTCGTGGACGGGGCACAGGCCGTGCCGCACATGGCGGTCGATGTCAAAGAACTGGACGCGGATTTTTACGCCTTTTCCGGGCACAAGCTCATGGGCCCCATGGGCATCGGTGCGCTGTACGGGAAGTACGCGCTGCTGGAACAGATGCAGCCCTTTTTGCGCGGCGGCGAGATGATCGAATATGTCACGCGCGAAGAGGCCACCTGGGCGGAGCTGCCGCACAAATTTGAGGCCGGCACGGTGAACGCGGCGGATGCCTGCGGCATGGCAAGGGCTGTCGCGTATTTGCAAGACATCGGCTGGGACTTCCTGCGCAAACAGGAGGATCTGCTGGTCGCAAAGATGATGGCGGAAATGGAGAAGTTACCCTACATCCGCATCTTCGGTTCCAAAGACCCGGCCAAGCACAACGGCATCGTGACCTTCACAATCGAGGGCGTGCATCCGCATGACATTTCCTCGGTCTTAAACGAAGACAGGGTCTGCATCCGCGCGGGGCATCACTGCGCCCAACCGCTGATGCAGTTTCTGAAGGTGGGCTCGACGGCGAGGGCCAGCGTGTATTTTTACAATACGGAAGAAGAGGTTGACATCTTCCTGCGGCATCTGAAAAACATCCGCGGCGTCATGGGCTTCCGTGAGGATTGAGACGCCAGGCAACATAATAAAGAAGAACGGGAAACAAAGACATGGACTTAAAAAATCTCTACCGTGAAATTGTCAACGAACACAACTTAAACCCCGCGCACAAGCACGCGCTCGAAGGCGCGACACATGAGCTGCGCGGCGTGAATCCCTCCTGCGGGGATGATATTGTGTTGTATCTGAAAATCGAAGACGGCGTGGTAAAGGACGCCGCCTTTACCGGGGAGGGCTGCGCGATTTCGCAGGCTTCCTGCGACATGATGTGCGACCAGCTCATCGGGCTGACGGAAGCGGAGGCGCTCTCCAGGGAAGAGCTGTTCCACGGCATGATCCGCGGTGAGGTGACGGACGAGGCCGCGCTGGAAGAACTTGATGAAGCCGCTTCTTTGCAGGATGTGGCACACATGCCGGCCCGCGTCAAATGCGCGCTGCTCGGCTGGCGTACGATGAAGGAACTGTTGGGACAGAAAGCATGAGGTGATATGATGCGCGAAATCACAATGGAACGGGTGAACGAAACAAGGGAAAAAATGCTCGATGTGGTGAAGTCCAGGACCCTGACCCATGAGCAGAAGGTCGCGAATATGGCAAATCTCGCCGATTCGCTGCTGGAGGTACTGGAGCTGCCGGAAGGGCTGGATGATCTCTTAAACCGCGACATCACGGAGGGCCAGTGCATCTGTGATCTTTGCGAGGGCCACGCGCCTTTGCGTCCGCGATACATCGTGCCGGACTACGCGAAGTTCATGAAGGAGGGCAGCAAGTTTCTGGAACTGCCGCCGCCTTCCGATCTCTATGAGGCACTGAATTCCCTGCTGATTTTCTATAAGCATGTCCCGAGTGTGACGAATTTCCCGGTCTATGTGGGACAGCTGGATCAGCTGCTGGATCCCTTCGTGCAGGATGTGGACGAAGAAACGGCCCATAAGCTGATCAAACTCTTCTTCACGCACATGGACCGCACGATTCTGGACAGCTTTTCCCACGCGAACATCGGCCCCGTGCCGACAAAGGCGGGCGAAATCATACTGGATGTGGTCGGGGAACTGGAAGACGCGGTGCCGAACCTGACGATGAAGGTGGATCCCGCCCTCACGACGGATGACTTTATCCTGCGCGGGGTGAAGGCGGCGCTGCATACGGCAAAGCCCTCTTTCGCGAATCACCCGATGTTTGCCTCGGAGTTTGCCGAAGGCCTTTCCGCCGGAACGGACTGCGGGAATTATGTGATTGCCAGCTGCTACAACGGCCTGCCCTACGGCGGCGGCTCTTATACGCTGTCGCGCCTTATTCTCGGCAACATCGCGAAACGCGCGGAAAACAGGGAGGACTTTTGCACGAAGATACTGCCGGAGGTCTGCGACATCATGGCGCGTTACATGGATGAGCGCATCCGCTTCATGGTGGAGGAATCCGGTTTCTTTGAAAACAATTTCCTGGCAAAGGAAGGCTTCATCCGGCGCGACCGTTTTTCCGCGATGTTCGGCCTCGTGGGGCTGGCGGAAGCCGTGAATGTGCTTTTGGAAAAAGAAGGAAAAAGCGGGCAGCGCTTCGGCCATGACGAAGAGGCCAACGCGCTCGGCGTGCGCATCATGGATGTGATCCGCGATTTCAACGCGGCGCATGAGAGTAAATACTGCGAGATTTCCGGCGGGCATTTCCTGCTGCACGCGCAGGTCGGCATTGCCTCCGATATCGATGTCTCGCCCGGCACGCGCATCCCGATCGGCGAAGAACCCGTGGAGCTGCACGATCATCTGCAGGTGCTTCAGCACTTCCATAAATACTTTGCTTCCGGCACCGGGGATATTTTCCCGATAGACCTGACCGTGCACCGCAATCCGGACTATGTGCTGGACATCATCCGCGGCGCGTTCAAGGAAAACCTGCGCTATCTCTCCTTTTACAGCGCGGACTCCGATGTCATCCGCATCACGGGCTATCTCGTGAAGCGCTCGGAAATCGACAAGTTAGAGGCGGAGCAAAACGTCAAGCATGACACCACCGCGCTCGGCATGGGCGCCAAGCACAACGGAAAAATTTTAGAGCGGAAGGTACGCTGATGGGCGCTGCTCCCGTCAACCGCATCATCCGCTTTTCCTCCGTGGACGGTCCCGGCAACCGCTCGGTCGTCTTTTTGCAGGGCTGCAACATGAACTGCCGCTACTGCCACAATCCGGAGACAAGGGCGCTGTGTATACACTGCGGGGATTGCGTGGACGGCTGCCCCACGGGAGCGCTGTCCTTTGCGGATGGTGAAGTGCGCTATGATCACAGCAAATGCGTCTTCTGCGATGCCTGCATCAAGACCTGCACGCATGACGCGTCCCCGCGCATCCGGCATCTGACCCCCGAAGAAACCTTTGCGGAAATCGTAAAGCAGCGTCCCTACATCCGCGGCGTGACCGTCTCCGGCGGGGAATGCACGCTGTATCCGGACTATCTCACGGAGCTGTTTTCCCTCTGCCAAAAAGCAGGGCTTCATACCCTGCTGGATTCCAACGGCACGCTGGATTTTTCGGCATACCCGGAGCTGCTGAAGGTCACGGACGGCGTGATGCTGGACGTGAAGTCCTGGGAGGCTTCCGTACATAAAGCCGTGACGGACCTGGACAACGGGGATGTCCTCCGCGCACTCTCCTTCCTTGCGTCGCAGGGGAAGCTCAACGAAATCCGCACGGTTGTCGTGCCTGGACTTGTGGATGCGGAACGCACGGTCCGCGAAGCCGCCCGCAGCGTCGCACCGTTTTTGGACAAAGCACCCGTCCGCTACAAGATCATCGCCTTCCGTCCCATGGGGGTGCGCGAAGCTTACCGTGCATACGAGACGCCGGACGGTGCCGCCCTCAACGCCCTTGCGGACATCGCCCGCGCGGAGGGCATGACGGATGTCGTGGTGGTATAAAACGCACTGATAAAACAGCGGAAGATTCCTTTTCCGCTATGATGGAACACATGACCGAATCTGTTTCGAACAAAACCAGCCTGAAAGGCATACTGATGCTGTTGCTGACCGCGCTCATCTGGGGCACCGGCTTTATTGCCCAGAGCGTCGGCATGGAGAGCATCGGGGCCTTTACTTTCAACGGCATCCGCAATCTGTTCGGGGCGTTCGCGCTGCTCCCCGTCATTGCCGTCCGCCTGCGCATCCGCAGGAAACAGACCTCCGCGGAAACCGTCCGCAGGGAACTGCGCGCAGCACTGAAGCACGGCCTCATCCTCGGCGTCGTGTTCTGTATCGCCGCCAATTTCCAGCAGTTTGCCTTCTACGATTCCACCGCGGGCAAGATTGCCTTTCTCACGGCACTCTATGTCCTGTTCGTTCCCCTGATCGGCATGCTGACGGGCAAAAAGGTGCCGCCCGCCATGTGGCCCTGCATCCTGCTCGGTTTTGTGAGTCTGTATTTTCTCTGCATCCGGCCGGGCGAAAGCCTGGAGATCAACCGCGGTGATATCCTCGCCTTCATTTGCGCCTTCTTTTTTGCGATCCACATCCTGCTGATCGAGCGCTTTACGAAAACATCCGACGGGGTGGTCCTAGCCGGCATGCAGTTTTTGGTTTCCGCCGTGATCTCGCTTCTGCTGATGCCGTTCTTTGAATCCCCGTCGCTTCCCGCCATCCGCGAGGCATTCGGCGCACTGCTCTATGCGGGGCTGTTTTCGAGCGGCATTGCCTATACCTTCCAGATCCTCGGGCAAAAATACACGGAGGCGGTGATCGCTTCTCTTTTGTTGTGCATGGAATCGGTGTTTGCGGTGATAGCCGCATTTCTGGTTTTGGGGGAACGCATGACGCTGCGCGAAGCTGCCGGCTGTCTGATGCTGCTTGCGGCCGTCATCAGCGCCAATCTGGTGGAGGGCAGGAGCGCGTCTAAAGCACCTTTGACAGAAAATCCTGCAGACGCGGATGCTTCGGATGGGCAAAGAACTCCTCCGGAGGCTCGTCCTCTTTGATGATTCCCTCGTCGATAAAGATCACGCGGTTTGCCACCTCTCTCGCAAAGCCCATCTCATGGGTGACGACAATCATCGTCATGCCTTCGCGCGCAAGATCCTGCATCAGCTGCAACACCTCGCCGACCATCTCCGGATCCAGTGCGCTGGTCGGTTCGTCAAAGAGCAGCACCTCCGGATTCATCGCAAGCGCGCGCACGATGGCGATGCGCTGCTTTTGTCCGCCGGAGAGCATGGAGGGATAGACATCCGCCTTTTCCAAAAGGCCGATGCGTGTGAGCAGACGTTCCGCTTCCGCATCCGCTTCCTGTTGTGACATCATCTTCCGCTGCACGGGCGCCAGCGTGATGTTTCTGCGCACGGTCATGTTCGGAAAGAGATTGAAATGCTGGAAGACCATGCCCATGCGGGCGCGGATGTCATCGATTTTTTTGTCGGTGATTTCTTCGCCGTCCAGAAAGACCTGTCCGCTGCTCGGCATCTCCAGATGCGTCAGGCAGCGCAGAAAGGTGGACTTGCCGCAGCCGGAAGGCCCGACGATGCAGATCACCTCGCCCTTTTCTATGCTGACGTCTATGCCGTCAAGTACGATTTGATCACCGAATTGTTTTTTCAGTCCCTTAACGTCGATCACTTTCCCTGAGCTTCCTTTCGAATCTGCCAAGCAGCCATGTGAAGATCATAACGAGAATCAGATACATCCCCGCCACGATCAGCAGCGGGAACATCGCCTCATAGGTGCGGTTCATAATGCCCTGTGCGGCATACAGCAGTTCCTTTCCGCCGATAAAGGTGATCAGCGACGTGTCCTTCAGCAGGATGATGAACTCATTGCCGAGTGCGGGCAACACGGCCTTGATCGCCTGCGGGATGATGATGAAGCGCATCGTGCTGATGTAGTTTAAGCCGAGACTGCGCCCGGCTTCCATCTGCCCGCTGTCCACGGCCATCAGTCCGCCGCGGATGATTTCCGACACGTAGGCACCGGAGTTGATGCCGAGCGTCAGTGCGCCGACCAGGGTGAAGTTCCTGCTCGAAGCAAAGATGACCATGGCCATGATGAGCAGCTGCACCATCATGGGCGTGCCCCGGATGACGGTCACATAGATCTGCAAAATAAAATTGACCGCGGCAAGCAGCGGATTGCGCTTTTCTCTTTGCTGGTCATGCGCCGTGCGGACCAGCGCCACCACCGTCCCGATCACGATGCCGATCGCCAGCGCGATCACGGTAACGAGGAGCGTGGTGCCCACGCCCCTCAGATACTGTACCCAGCGGTCGTTATAAAGAAATGCCTGATAGAACTTTTCCGATACGGACATGCGCTTTCTTTTTCAGAATCCCCTTAGGTTATTCCGCCTTGATGTATTTGTCGACGATGGACTGTACCGTGCCGTCCGCGATCAGCTTTTGCAGCGCCGCGTTCACCGCGTCCTTCAGTTCCGTGTTGCCTTTGCCAAGACCGATCGCGTAATCCTCCGTCGCGTATTCCGTATCCAGAATCGCAAGACCGGGATTGGCTTTGACAAATTCGGCCGCGGGCGCGGAATCAATGACGATGCAGTCAATCTGTCCGTTCACGAGTGCCTGCGTTGCCGTCAGGCCGTTGTCATAGGCCACGACATTTTCTTCGCCGAACTCGTCCGTGCAGTAGATATTGCCGGTCGTGCCGCGCTGTGTGCCGATCGTGTGTCCCGCGAGGTCATCGACGGACGCGATATCGGATCCCTCCGGCACGATGATCACCTGCACTCCCGTCGAGTAGGAATCCGAAAAGTCCATGACCTGCTTGCGCTCATCGTTGACGGTCACACCCGCCATGACGATATCGCTCTTGCCCTGCTGCACGGCCAGAAGCGCCGCGTCGAAGTCCATGTCGTCAATCTGCAGCTCCAGACCGAGTTCCTTTGCAATGGCGCCCGCGATTTCGACATCGATGCCCTCAAAGGAGCCGTCGTCCTTGGTCATCTCATAGGGCGGGAAGGCCGCGTTTGTGCTCATCGTGAGCTTCCCCGCGTTGACGGTCGCAAAGGCCGGTGTTTCCGCCGCCGGTGCAGTCGAAGCCTGCGTCCCGCCGCCCGAAGCGCCGCCGGAACAGGCCGCGAGCGCAAGCACCATGCATCCCGCCAGTAAAATTGTGATCAGCTTTTTCATCTTTTTGTACCTCCCTGATTCTTTAACGCATTAACGTATCATAGTATAAGCGAAGAGGAGGATTCTGTCCAGTTAAAAAACGCAAAGCCGCTTGATTTCTTCAGCGGGGTTCCCTGCCCGCCTTGAAAAGCATCATCATTTCGTTCGTCAGGGAAAAATCGTCCGGCTGGCCGTCCACGTCCTCACGCCTGACCCAGACGGCCTCTTTCAGTTCGCTTTCGTCCATGCGGATGGTTGTATCGCCGTCCACGTCACAGAAATATCCGGAGAGCAGATCGCCCGCGATGGCCCAGGGCTGGGACTTGTAGTAGCGGATGTTTTTGACTTTCAGACCGACCTCTTCCATGACCTCGCGGCGCACGGTGTCCTCTAAGGTCTCGCCGATCTCATTGTAGCCCGCGACGAGCGCGTGATAGGAATGATAGCGGTTGGCGTAGCGGGTGAGAAGGATTTCGTCGCCCTTCGTAACGCCCACAATGACCGCCGGCGCGATGCGCGGATAGATTCTTCTGCCGCAGGCAGGGCAGTCCAGGGCACGTTCTTCTTTCGCGGGATGTGTTTGGGCACCGCAGCTGCCGCAGTAGCGGTTTTCCTTATACCAGCGGAAGAGATGCAAGGCGGTATAGGCCGTAAAAACTTCATGCCGTTCACAGCGGAAGGCACTGCGCAGCTGCCTTGGCGGAATCAGCCGGAATCTTTCCGTATCTTCCGGGAACGAAGTCCCCGCCGGCAGCGCGGCCTGCACGCGCTCACAGGAAAAGCCGTACACCGCGGTCTCATCGATTTCAAAGAGAAACTGCCCTTCGGAAAGCACTTCCGGAAGCGCGCTCCCGCTGTCCGGAAACAGCGCGGCCAGCGTTGACAGCGACGGCAGCGAAGCTTCGGGCAGCGCGTCTTCGGCGGGCGTGACACACATCAAAATGTCCTCCCCCGCAAAGCAAAGCGCAACATCGCCCGGAAGCGCATGGCGCTCCGGGCGATAGGTATTGTCAAAACGATGCGGTGCGATGTCCTGGATCATACGCGTTCAGGCCTCATTCATCCTTGGCGAAGGGCTTGCCGCTGGCGGCAGGCACACGCGAATTGCCGACGAAGAGAATGAGCGCCAGAAGCGTCACGACATAAGGAATCATCGAGATCAGGTTGGGCGAGATCGCGTTGGACGATCCGACCAGCGGCTTGATGCCGTTGCAGAAGCCGAAGATCAGACAGCCGATCAGCGCCCCCTGCGGGTTGAACTTACCGAAGATGACCGCCGCGATCGCGATAAAGCCCTGCCCGACAATGACGGAGGGGCGGAACTGCGAAACGGTCGAGAGCGTCACAAAGGCACCGCCGAGCCCCGCAAGGAAGCCCGAGAGCAGCACGCAGACGTAACGCACGCGGCGCACGTTGATGCCGAGGGTCGCGCAGGCCTTCGGGTGTTCGCCGCAGGCACGCAGGCGCATCCCGAAGCGGGATTTGAAAAACACAAACCAGATCACCGCGACGAGCAGAATCGACAGATAGGCCGCGGGATAGGTTTCGACGACGTTGTACAAAAAGCCGCCGGGGGTAAAGCGTCCCGCGAACATCTTCGGCAGCTTCTGCGCCGGGGTGAGCGAAGGCGAATCCGAAGAATTGAAGAGCGCCTTGCTGAGGAAGATCGCAAGACCCGGCCCGATGAAGTTGATCGCCGTACCGGCAATCGTCTGGTCCGCGTTAAAGCTCACGCAGGCGATGGCGTGCATGAGACCGAGCGCCATACCGGCGACACCGCCCATGAAAAAGCCGACCCAGCCGTTGCCCGTGTAATGCGCCGTCATGGCACCGATGAAGGCACCTAAGGTCATCATGCCCTCAATGCCGATGTTGACGACGCCGGAGCGCTCCGAAAAGCAGCTGCCGAGCGCCGCAAGCAAGAGCGGCGGCGTGGAGACCAGAACAGCGTTGATGAGGAGACCGAGAATCGTTGTAAAACTCATGCGGCCGCACCCCCTTTCTGTTTTCTCTGAAAGAGCTTCCGGAAGACATGGGCAATCGCGATGAAGAAGATGATCGTGCCCATGATGATGTTGACGACTTCATTCGGGACGTTGACGAGCGAAAGCTTTGTCCCGCCGTATTTCATGGCACCGTAGAAAAGACCCG
This sequence comes from Lachnospiraceae bacterium, assembly GCA_017551665.1. GTDB lineage: Bacteria > Bacillota > Clostridia > Lachnospirales > Lachnospiraceae > Butyrivibrio. The sequence continues at coordinate 17,433 of JAFZLB010000058.1, read as the reverse complement.
ACAGGATGCAGCCCACCGGATGCGATCCAGCGATCAGCGCCACGGTGATGCCCTGGAAGCCGAAGCCTTCCTGTCCGGCAAACTGCGAAAGGCGCCCGGACATGCCCATGAGCTGCACCGCGCCGCCTAAGCCCGCCAGCGCACCGGAGATCGACATCGAAATCAGGAAGATCCGGTTGGAGCTGATGCCGCCGTATTCCGCTGCCGTGCGGGAATGTCCCACGGCACGCAGCTGGTAGCCGAGCGTGGTCTTGGTGATCGTGTACCAGACGAGGACCGCGCAGGCGACGGCCAGAAGGAAGCCCCAGTTTGCGTACGGGCACATGTCCGTCAAAAACTTCGGGGCGGTCAGCCTGGCGGATTCGAGGATGTCCTTCGAGGCCTCACCGCCGCCTTCCTTATGCACGGCCTGCAGGTTGACGACGTAATTGCTGAAGTAGAAGGCAATCCAGTTGAACATGATGTAGGAAAGCACCTCGTTGATGCCGCGTTTGACCTTCAAAAAGCCGACGACGGCACTCCAGGCGGCACCGGCCAGCGCCGCGGCAATCAGACACAGCGGCACATGCAGGATGGCGGGGAGATCAACGAAAATACCGACCGCCAGCGCCGCGAGGCTGCCCACGACGAACTGACCCTCCGCGCCGATATTGAAGACGCCCGTCTTAAAGGAGAAGGCAACGGAGAGTCCCGTGAAGATCAGCGGAGAGGCGTAAATCATGCTGTAAATAATGTACTTAAACTCCGAAAACACGCTGGTAAAGAGCTTCGCGTAGGCCACGCCGGGACTGATGCCGATGATCAAAAGCAGAATCGCCCCGACCAGGAAGCCGATGACAATGGAAAGCAGGGTGAGCAGGAGATGGGAGCCCAATAATTTTTGTTTCATGCCGCACCTCCCGCCATCATTTTGCCGAGCACATATTCATCCGCGCCTTCGCCCTTGACCTCGCCGACGATCTTTCCGTCAAAGATGACGTCGATGCGGTCGGAGAGGGACATGATTTCATCCAGTTCAAAGGAGACGAGGAGAATCGCCCGCATTTTGTTGCGCTGTTCCACAATATATTTATGAACAAACTCAATCGCGCCGACATCCAGACCACGGGTCGGGTTAAAGGCGATCAGCAGATCCCCGTCATTCGTCACTTCCCTGGCGATGATGACCTTTTGCTGATTTCCGCCGGACAGCGTCCCGGCCGGGCGCTGTTCGCAGCCCGCGGGGCGGATGTCAAAGTCCTCGATCAGTTTTCCCGCGTGATCCTTGATGGCTTTTTGCTGAAGAATCCCGTGCTTTGCGAAGGGCGCCTTCGCGAAGTTTTGCAGGATGAGGTTTTCCGATACCGAAAAGGGCATGACCAGACCGTGCTTTTGCCTGTCCTCCGGGATGTTGGTGATGCCTTTTTCAAACAGCACGCCGGGCGGGAGGTTCGTCACGGTTTCGCCGTTTAAGACCACATCGCCGGAGACGGCCTTGCCCAGTCCCGTGAGGATGGCGACCAGCTCCGACTGTCCGTTGCCGTCGACACCGGCAAGCCCCACAATCTCCCCGCGCCTCACAGAAAGCGAAAGGCCCTTTAAGATCTCCGCGCCGCGGTAGTCCTTCGCGTGAAGGTCTTTCACCTCCAGCACGGTGTCTGTCGGCGTCTGCGCCTTCTTTTCCACGCGGAAATTGACCTCGCGGCCGACCATCATGCCCGCCAGATCATCCTCGGACTTATCGCCGACCTTTACGGTATCAATATATTTGCCGCGGCGGATGACCGTGCAGTTGTCCGCCGCCATTTTGATCTCTTTTAATTTGTGCGTAATCAGGATGACGGATTTGCCGTCGGCGGTCAGATGAGTGATGATCTCCATCAGTTCCCCGATTTCCTGCGGCGTGAGAGAGGCGGTCGGCTCGTCCAGAATCAGGAACTCCGCGCCCCGGTAAAGCACCTTCAAAATCTCCACGCGCTGCTGCATCCCGACGGAGATATCCTCGATCTTCGCGTCCGGATCCACCATCAGATTGTAGCGTTCGGAAAGCGCCCGGATTTTCTCCCGCGCTTCCTTCAGATTGACGGAAAGACCGTTCATCGGCTCCATGCCGAGGACGATATTTTCCGTGACCGTAAAGGGCTGGACGAGCATAAAGTGCTGATGCACCATACCGATGCCAAGCTCAATGGCCTTCTGCGGATTATCGATATGCACTTCCTTGCCCTTGACTTCGATCGTGCCGGATGTCGGCGGATACATTCCGTAGAGAATGTTCATCAGCGTGGATTTTCCCGCGCCGTTTTCTCCCAAGATGGCGTGTACTTCGCCCTGATGTATCGTAAGTTGAATATGATCATTGGCCGTGAAATCGCCGAATTTCTTCACGATATCCTTCATTTGGATCACGACCGTATTTGGATCCATGTGACTCAAAGAAATACCCCCTCCCCCCTTCGATTTTTGAACACAGGGCAGGGAGTGAAGTCCCTGCCCTGTATGGTTTTACACTGTGTAACGCAAGCGCCGTGATCAGTCGGCCAGCTCGTAGATGCCGGCGCCGTGTGCCGCTTCAAACTCGGCCTTGTTCTTCGGAACGCTGATCGTGCCGGAGATAATGTCCGCTTTGACCTGTTCGATCTCCGCAAGCAGCTCCGCCGGGATGTTGTCCGTTGTCGGCGCGATGTCCACGCCGGCGTTCTCCAGGGAATAGGTCTTGACGCCGCCCGGGAAGGAGCCTTCGAGCGTCAGCTTGGAGATATCATACACCGCGTTGTCGACGCGCTTCATGGCGGAGGAAAGAACCGTGCCCGGTGCGATGTGGCTCTGGTCGGAGTCCACGCCGATCGCCCAGATGCCGGCTTCCTGGCAGGCTTCGATGACGCCGAGACCCGTGCCGCCCGCAGCGTGATAAATGACATCCGCCTGCTGGGAAATCATCGTGCCCGACAGCGTCTTGCCCACGGCGGAATCGCCGAAGTTATTGGCGTTGGCCTGAAGGACCTTCGCGTCCGGATTGGCATCGAGAACGCCCGCCACATAGCCGTAGCCGAATTCATGCATGGTGTCGAAGGCCATACCGAGGACGAAACCGACGGTGTTGCTCTCGGTCATCTTGCCGGCCAGATAGCCGACCAGGTAAGAGCACTGGCACTGCTCGAACATCAGGCAGGTGACATTCGAAAGATCGGAGTTCGTGGAATCGTCGATGATCGCGAACTTCTGGTCCGGATGTGCCTCGGCTGCCGTTCTTGTGGCGTCCGCCAGCATGTAGCCCACGCAGATGATGAGGTCATAGCCCTCGTCAATCGCGGTCTCGATGTTGGGTGTGTAGTCGGAATCTGTTTTGGACTCCAGATAATTGGCCGTGATGCCAAGCTCCGAAGCGGCGCGCTGTGCGCCTTCCCATGCGGACTGGTTGAAGGACTGGTCATTGACACCGCCGACGTCCGTGATGATACAGACCTTGAAATCACCGGAGTCCGCCGGTGCTTCCGCGGGTGTGCTGGTCTCAGCCGCTGCTGTAGAGCTTTCCGCCGGTGCCGCCGTCGTCGACGCGCTGCCGCCGGAGGAGCCGCCGCTACCGCCGCAGGCGACCAGGGACAGAGCCATGACCGTTGCCGTTACCATTGCCAACAATCTCTTTTTCATACTTGCCCTCCTTGTTCTTAGAAGTGATAGAAGTTGTCTCTTCCCCCTTGGGAGAATTTCATACTATATTATATCCGATGGGAAGAGGGAATGGCAAGAAAAAAAGATTGCAAAATCACGCGAAGTATGCGTCAATAAAGAAGGGAGAACATTTGAAAGAGGGGGACAGAGGTATGACAGAACTCCATGTGCATCTGGACGGCAGTATCCGCCCCGGCACGGTCTATGAACTGGCCAGACGGCAGGGGGTGGATACGGGGATTCCGGATCTTTACCGGATGCCGAAAAAAGACGCGATCGACGCACTTTCCAAAAAAATGACGGCACTGCCGAGCGGCCAGGACTTAAATGATTATCTGGAATGCTTCCGCCTGCCGCTTGCGGTTTTGCAGGAAGAGGACGCCATTGAGCGCGCGGTGACGGAGCTGGGCGAAGACCTCTTAAAGGACGGCGTAACAACGGCGGAAATCCGCTTCGCGCCGCTGTCCTGCTGTACGAAAGGCCTGGCGCCGAAGGACGTGATCCGGGCGGCGGAGCGCGGAGCGAGGACGGCCATGCGCCTGAATCCGGGGTTGACGCTTTCCCTCATTATCTGCTGCATGCGCGGCCAGGAGGAACAGCCCTTCCTGGAAAGCGCAAGGGAGGATCTGACGGGTCCGGAGGTGAATTTCCGTCTCGTGGATCTGGTGGCGGAGTTAAAAAACGACGTGGTGAAGGCCATGGATCTTGCGGGGGCCGAGGCGCTTTACCCGACGGAGAAGTACCTGCCTTTGTTTCGCTATATCCGGGAGAAAGGCATTCCCTTCACGGTGCACGCGGGCGAGGCGGACGGCGCAAGGAGCGTTCGGGCGGCCATAGACGCCGGTGTCACGCGCATCGGTCACGGCGTGCGCGTCATTGAAAACCGCCTTCTGGCACAGACCCTTGCCGTCAAAAAGATCACGCTGGAGTGCTGTCTGCTCTCCAACTTCCAGACGCGAGTGTTTATGAATAAGGAAGATCACCCGATCAAACAGCTCTTTGACATGGGCGTGCGCGTGACGCTGAATACGGACAACCGCACGGTGTCCGGCACGAGCATGCAAAAGGAAATTGAGACGGCACAACGCCTGTTCGGTTTTACGGACGCGGACATTCGCAAAATGCAGGAATACGCGGAAGAAGCGCTGTTTTGAGGCGCGGCCTGAGGCATCGTTTGTTATGAACGCGATCGAAATCAAGCATCTGACAAAATCATACGGCAAGGCGCGCGGCATCGTGGATCTGTCGCTTACGGTCGCGGAGGGCGAGTGCTTCGGCTTCATCGGGCCAAACGGCGCCGGGAAGTCCACCACCATCCGCACCTTGCTTGGCTTTATCCAACCGACGGCGGGCAGCGCTTCTGTCTTCGGCAAGGACATTGGTAAGGATTCGGAGGCCATCCGTGCCTTCACCGGCTATCTTCCCTCGGAGGCACAGTTTTACCACGGCATGCGCGTGTCGGAGATTCTGAAGCTGTCCGCGGATCTGCAGGGAGCGGACTGCCGCGAGGAAAGCGGTCTGCTCTGCGAGCGGCTGCAGCTGGATACCACAAGAAAAGCGGACGATCTGTCCTTCGGCAACCGTAAAAAGGTGGCCATTGTCTGTGCCCTGCAGCACAAACCAAAGCTCCTGGTCCTGGATGAGCCGACCAGCGGCTTAGACCCTTTGATGCAGCATGCCTTTTTTGACATCATCAGAGAGCGGAACGCTGCGGGGGATACCGTCTTTTTGTCCAGTCACATCCTTTCCGAAATCGAACACAACTGCACACGGGCGGCCGTGATCCGCGAGGGCGCGGTCATTGCCTGCGACAGCGTTTCGGCCCTTGCCGGGAAAAAGGCCAAGCGCGTGACGCTGCGCGGGGATATGCTTTCTTCACTTTCGGACAGACTCACCGCGCTTTCCGGCGTAAAGAATCTGACGGAGACGGGAAAGGCGACGCAGTTTTTCTTTGACGGGCATGTGCCGGAACTGATGCGCCTTCTGGCGGAAGCAGAAGTCCCGGACGTGACGATGGCGGAGCCGGAACTGGAAGAAATCTTTATGCATTTTTACACGGAGTAAGGAATGGTACTGCTGAAGCATGAACTGAAACGGGGAAGGAAGTCTCTGCTGATCTGGACGCTTGCGATCAGCGCCTTTCTGGTCATCTGTGTCTTCCTCTTTCCGGAGATGAAGGGCATGATGGGCGATGTCGGCGATATCTTTGCCGAAATGGGCTCCTTCACGAAAGCCTTCGGCATGGACCAGCTGGATTTCGGGACCTTTCAGGGCTATTACGGCATTGAATGCGGCAATGTCCTCGGCATCGGCGGCGCGCTCTTTGCCGCGCTGACGGGGATTTTCGCGCTCGCAAAGGAAGAGGGGAATCACACGGCGGAGTTTTTATTCGCCCACCCCATCACGCGCAGTCGCGCGGTGGCGGAAAAGGCGCTGGCGGTGTTTTTACAGATTCTGATCTGCAACGCGGTGGTGCTTGTCCTTTCGCTTGCCTCCATTGCCGCCATCGGGGAGACGATCTTTTGGAAAGAACTGCTTTTGCTGCATCTGGCCTTTTTGCTGCTGCAGCTGGAGATCGCGGGGATCTGCTTCGGGATTTCCGCCTGTCTTCACAGAAATAATGCCGGCATCGGCCTGGGACTGGCGCTGGTCTTCTATTGTCTGAATCTGATGGCGAATATCTCGGAGAGCGCAAAAGCGCTGAAATACGTCACGCCCTTTTCCTACGCGGAGGCCGCGGACATCATGCGCGACGGCGCGCTGCAGCCGCGCTACCTTGCCCCGGGCATGTGCTTTCTCTGCGTTGGGGTTTTGGCCGCTTTTCTTGTCTACCGGAAGAAGGATTTACGCTGAATGTTCGTTTCAGAAAGGGCTTACGGTTGCTGCGCTTCCCGAAGTGCAAAGGATTTGAGGCAGCGCACCCAGACCGCATAGGCTTCCGGGATGTAATGTGTCTGCTGGTCCAGGGAGTATTCCGCTGTCAGATTTCCTTTTCCGTCGGACAACGCGTAGGAAACATCCAAAAATTCCCAGCCGTTGTTTTGTGTCATGCGGTACAGGGCTTCATTCGTCGCGGCAATCTTTGCGCTGTACAGAATCGCACGGTCGACGCCGTCATACACATAGGTCAGGCTCATCACCATGATCCTGATGTCCGGCGCGGCGGCTTCGATGCGCTTTAAGAGTTGTTCGTACATGTCCACGGTTTCTTCCACCGTACGCTCCACGGACAAATCCCCGCTGCCGATAAAACAGATCAGCCGGCGGCTGTCCATCATCGGAACGGATTCCCACAAGGGCAGGCGTTTGCCGCGATATACCGGATGATACCCGCCCCCTTCAAAATCCTGCAAGGCCAGCTCCAGCGTATAGCCGTGGCTTGCGAAAAACTGGAAGGAGAGCAGCAGCGGGTCTTCGGAAGCCGCGCAAACACGCTGAAAGCCCTGCATGATGGAATCCCCGGTCAGAAGCGTCTGTTCATAAAAGCGGCGGATGCGTTCCTCTTCTTCTTCGGTAAAATTCTCCTTTACCCAATCCTCCGGGTCACCGCCCAAATAATACGGGTTCCGGTAATATTTCAAAAGCTCCGCCCGGGCAACGGCATCTTCTCCCGTCAGGACGGCTTCCTTTTCGGCGTCATTGGAATGAACGATATGACCGTCGCGGATGCCCCGCTCCCAGAAAAAGGCCGCAAGAAGCGCCTCGTCTTCCCCGCAGGCTTCCGCAGCTTCCGGATAGTCGGAAGCATATTTTTGCCAGTCAATTTGCGCCTCGATTAACAGCTCCGGTCCCGTGATGTCCGGCAGAATCAGGTCGTTCTCCCCGCTTTGCCGCTCAAAGGCATCCCCCACCAAAGAGCGTATCAGCGCTGCCTTTGCTTCCGCGTCATAGCCCATGATGACCTCTTCCACGGCGGGATCCGTGGAATGCCAGCTACGCCCCTCCAAAATGCCGTGCGTCACCAGATGCTGGAACAACAATGCTTTGTCATATCCGTAGGCATCCTTGATGTCCGCGTGCTCATCCGCGTAACGGCGATAATCAAAATTGTCCGCCGTCAGCAGGGGCGTTTCCGCTTCGGTATCGGTATGGGAATGTTCCTGCGCCTGCGCTTCCGCCGTATGGCTCTCTTCCACCGTGTCGCCCGCTCCGCCCTGCGAAACGCTTCCTGTCGAGCAGGAGAAAAGAGAAAGGCAGATGGTCAGTGCGGTGATGTGAAGGATTATTCTTTTCATTTTCATGGATTCCGTCCGCTTTTTTGCTACGGTATGATTGTACCACACTCCCCTCCTGCTCCGCCATGTAGTATAATAACAGTATGTTCCAGACCTATTCCTTTTTGTTTTTGTTTCTTCCGGTGCTGTTGGCCGGATGGTATCTGCTTCTTCATCGCGGCATGCACAGGGCGGCGCTTTCTTTTTTATGTGCGATGTCGCTGATGTTTTACGCTTCCTTCGGCGTCCGGGCACTGCTGCTTCTTGCGGGAAGCGTGCTGCTGACGGTTCTGATCTCCCGTCTGATGACGCTGCCGGGGGTGCGGGCGCGGGGTGCGCTCGTCAAGGGGCTTGCCGCCGCGGGCATTGTTTCACAGCTGTTTTTGCTTTTGCTGTACAAGATTCCGCCGTCCATGCGGCTCCTGCTGCCCGTGGGCCTCGGCTTTTATACGCTGCGGCACATCGCTTACCTTGCAGATGTCGCAAACGAAGGCGAACGGGATGACCTTTATTCCGTCCTGGCCTTTCTTTTGTTTTTCCCGACGCTCACACAGGGGCCGATTACGCTGCGCGAAGACATGATCGGACAGTTTACTACCGCGACGGAGCGCCCTTTCCGGGCGGAGTTTTTGGCGCGGGGGCTTTCGCTCTTTACGCTCGGTCTTGCCAAAAAGCTTTTGGTCGCGGATACGCTCGGGCACTTTGTCGATCTTTCCTACGAATACCTGCCCCGCACGGAAACGCTCTCTGCCGCCGTGGCCGTCTTCCTCTTCGTGCCGCAGCTCTACTTTGATTTTTCCGGCTACTGCGATATGGCGGAAGGGATTTCCGGGATGCTGGGGCTTCGCCTTCCGCTCAACTTTGATTCACCCTTGCAGGCCGCTTCCGCAAAAGAGCTTTGGCGGCGCTGGCATATCACACTCTCCCGTTTTTTCCTGCGCTATGTCTATCAACCGCTTGGCGGAAGCCGCCGGGGAAAGGGACGCGCCGTACTTTTGACGCTGATGGTCTTTCTGATCAGCGGCTTCTGGCACGGTTCCACCTTAGGCTATCTGATCTGGGGTTTTCTGGCCGGACTTCCGGTCGCGCTGCGGGCGCTGGGTAAAGACAGCTCCCTGTTTCGCACCTTGGACCGGCTGCCGCTTGTTTTGCGGCGGCTCGTAACATTTGTCTGGGTCAGCCTGGCCTTTGTGTTTTTCCGCGCGCCGGATGTGGAAACGGCCCTGACGATGCTGCGGCATCTCCTGCTACCGGTACCAATCTCCCGCGCCTTCATCCGGGTGCTGCCGACACTGGTCGTCACGCCGGAAAGCTGGCTGGTGAAAAATCTCTTTGCCTACGCGAATCCCGCCCTCGAAGAGCTTGGCGCCTGGCTCTTTGCCGCGCTCTTCCTCTGCCTGGTGATCGTTTTGTTATGTGCCAAAAACGCGAGGCGCCGCGTATCGGAATGGACGGAAGCACAGTTTTGCTCCCTTCCGAGGGCCCTGCTGCTGTCCCTGCTCCTCGCCTGGTCGGTGCTCTCCTTTTCGGGCGTCGGCAGCTTTTTGTATTTTCAGTATTAGCATATGGAGAACGAAAGAAAGACCACAAACGCATACCGCATCTTCCTTCGCCGCTTCCTTGCGGGGGCTTTGTTATTGCTGCTTCTTTGCGCCCTGACCGTCCTTGTCTTTGACCCCTTTTACCACTACCACGCGCCTTCCTTCGGGCTGCGTCCGGTGCTGACGGAAAAGGAGCATCAGGTGGACGGAACGCTGCGTACATTTGACTATGACGGCATCCTGCTCGGCTCCTCCCACGCGGACAACTTTGATCTTTCACAGGCGGAAGCGCTCTTTGGTTTTCCCTTCGTCAAGGCCGTGCGCTCCGGCGGCAATCTCTTTGACCTTTGCGCCTACGCGGACGAGGCCTTTGAAGCGCAGCCCGCACTGAAGCTCGTGCTGTTCAATCTGGACCCCGCGCCGCTGCACGGGACAGCGGAAGAAAGCTTTGCGGAGACCGGCTATCCCTTTTATTTGCAGGACAAAAATCCCTTCAACGATGTCTCTTATCTGCTCAACAAAGACGTGCTGTTGCGCCGGATTCCCTATGAACTGGCCCAGTCCGCCTCTGCCCGTTTTGTGGCGGAGCGGCCATACAGCTGGTACGCGGAGAAGGATTTTTCCGAAGCCGCCACGCTCTCCCACTATCCGCGGCATCCGCGGACGGAGCCCATGGGGGACAAAGAAGCCGGCAGCGAAAACTTTGAGGCGAACTGCGCGCGGCTTCTGGCCCTGATCGAAGCGCATCCGGCAACGGACTTTGTCTTCTTCCTGCCGCCCCTTTCCATGCTGTACTGGGACAGCGTCTACCGCGCGGGCACGCTCGAACAGGTGCTGTATGAATGCGAACAGGTTCTGGCGCGGGTGCTTTCGTATGACAACGTCTCCGCTTACTTTTTCTGCGACGACCGGGCACTTATCACGGATTTGGACCGCTACATGGACTTCACGCATTATGACGAGAAGGCAAACGACCGGATACTGGAGGAACTGGCCGATCCGGATTCCGCCTTCCGCCTGCGTTCCGTAGAAGACGTTTCCGCAAGAATGCAGGGGATGCGCTCTTTGGTGGAGGATCTTCTTGCAAACGAAATCAAGGCGCTGGAAGACGCGGGGCGCTTTCATTATTCCGACGGATGAATCTTCCTGCGGGATGGCGGAACCCGCAAAAACGTGATAAAATAAGAGAGTTGTTGTGGTCTGTTTTTCCAAGGGATAACACAAATCGAAACAATCGGGGGGAAACCTATGGCGGAATTGTACGGCATCATCGGCGCGATGGAAAGCGAAGTGACGCTTCTGATCGACGCCATGGAGGAACAGGAGCAAAAAACGCTCGCCCGCATGTGCTTTCACCGCGGCACCATCGGCAAACAGGAGGTTGTCGTGGTCCGAAGCGGCGTCGGCAAGGTGAATGCCGCCGTCTGCGTGCAGATTCTCGCGGATGTCTTCCATGTAACCAAAATCATCAACACCGGCGTCGCGGGGTCTTTGGATGCGAAGATCAACATCGGTGACGTGGTGCTTTCGACGGACGCCGTGCAGCATGACATGGACGCGGTGGGCTTTGGTTACGCCAAGGGCGAGATCCCGCAGCTGGACATGACCTTTTTTGCGGCGGATGAGACCCTGCGGGGCCTGCTCGAAGAAGCGGTGAAAGCCGCGGCACCGGATATCGGATGCTTTACGGGGCGCGTGGCCTCCGGGGATCAGTTCATCGCGGATGATCAGGTAAAGCAGCGCATCATTGACGAATTTCAGGCTTCCTGCTGCGAAATGGAAGGGGCTTCCATCGCGCAGGCATCCTGGCTGAACGGCATTCCCTTCTGCATCGTCCGCGCCATTTCGGACAAGGCGGACGGCAGCGGAAGCGTGGATTATCCCACCTTTGAAAAAAAGGCGGCGCATGACTGCGCGGCCATTGTAGTAAAAATGCTGACGACAGAAAGGAGTATGGCATGAGCGAACAGATCCGTTTTGATTACTCGAAGGCGCTGTCCTTTGTCTCTGAGGCAGAGGTGCGGCAGATGGAAGCGCAGGTGCTTGCCGCCAAAGAGACCCTGGTACAAAAGAATGGCGCGGGCAACGATTTCCTCGGCTGGATTGATCTTCCCGTCGACTATGACAAGGAAGAGTTTTCCAGAATCAAACAGGCCGCGGAGCAGATCAGAAAGGATTCCGAGGTCTTTGTCGTCATCGGCATCGGCGGCTCTTACCTCGGCGCAAGGGCGGCCATCGAGTTTACGCACGGCGCCTTTTATAACAGCGTCCCGAGAGCGCATCGCGGCGCGGACGGAAAAGAAGCGCCGGAAATCTATTTCTGCGGCAATTCCATCAGTGCCTCTTACTTGGCGGATCTGATCGATCTCATCGGGGACCGGGATTTTAGTGTCAACATCATCTCCAAATCCGGCACCACGACGGAGCCCGGCATTGCCTTCCGCGTCTTCAAGGACCTTCTGGTGGGCAAGTACGGGGAAGAGGCCGCGGCGAAGCGCATTTACGCCACGACGGACAAGGCGCGCGGTGCCTTAAAGACCGAGGTGGACGAAAAGGGCTATGACGCTTATGTGGTTCCGGATGACGTGGGCGGACGCTTCTCCGTCTTAACGGCCGTGGGCCTTTTGCCGATTGCCGTCTCCGGCACGGATATCGATCTTTTGATGAAGGGCGCGCAGGAAATGCGGGAGCACGCACTGAACGCGGCCTTTGCGGAAAACGGCCCGCTGCTCTACGCGGCCTTGCGCAACATCCTTCTGCGCAAGGGCAAGACGGTGGAAATTTTGGTCAACTACGAGCCCACCATGCACAATGTGTCCGAATGGTGGAAGCAGCTTTTCGGCGAATCCGAGGGCAAGGACCAGAAGGGCATTTTCCCCGCCAGCGTGGATTTCACGACAGACCTGCATTCCATGGGGCAGTTCATCCAGGACGGCAACCGCATCCTCTTTGAAACGGTGCTTTCCGTGGAAAAGAGCCGCCGCTCCCTCGTGATCGGCAACGATGCCAAAGATCTGGACGGGCTCAATTACCTCGCCGGACAGACCGTGGAATATGTCAACAAGCAGGCGATGAACGGCACGATCTTAGCCCACACCGACGGCGGCACACCGAATCTCATGCTGCACATCCCTTCCCAGGACGCCTACAGCCTCGGACAGCTCTTCTATTTCTTTGAGTTTGCCTGTGGCGTCTCCGGCTATCTCTTGGGCGTCAACCCCTTCGACCAGCCGGGTGTGGAAAGCTATAAGAAGAACATGTTTGCCCTGCTCGGGAAGCCGGGCTATGAGGAAATGACAAAGGCGCTGCAGGAACGACTTGCGTAATCCGGCAAAATCAAAAACCCCCGCGGCGTCTGACAACCGGACACCGCGGGGGAATGGATATTACCACTGTCTTTTCCATTGAGATATGCACCTATACAGATCATGGCACATCCAACTACTTCAATCAAATGTCAACGCCGGGAACTTTTGACCCAAAAACGCCGGTCAAAAATGACCGAAATCGCCGGGTTCCTGTGCGCCGGTTTTCTTACCGCCGGGATGGCTTAACGCCGGGCTGATCGCGCCAGTCACTGAATCTATTTTACAATCCACTCCGGATTCTTTTTTGTTCCACCTCTCGTTATGAGTTCTGTTTCTTGTAATTTTGCTACAATCTTTTTTACTCCACCAAGACTAAGGTCACATGCGACTGCAACATCTTGAAGATGATCGTATCTGTGACTCATAAGGTGTTTTAGAACCTTGCTTTGATTATCTGTCAGCCTGAGAGTTTCTCGCTTCTTCTCTTTCTCTTTTCTAATGGATACAATGTCCGGTTCAAAGCTAAATGGTAGTGTAACAATAATCATTCCATCATCAAAAGAAAATGCATCTCTGCCATAGTTTTTTACGATTTCCGGTATGCCGTGTCCACTTTGCTCTGAAAAGTCACAAGCAATAAAGATTCTAAATAATTTTTCATTTACCGGCACGCTTCTTCCGGTATAGAATCCTTCCATAGAGAGTTCATAAGGCAACCCACCATAAGAAACAATTTCTATTCTGTCATCATACACATAAACGGAAGGGGGCAGTGTCTCACTCCAATCGTTGTGTACACAAGCATTAATCCAGGCTTCACGGAACGAACTGTAGTCAAAGAGTGCGGTTTCTTTTCTCGTTCCTTTTATCGAAACTTTTTTTGAAGCGTTTCTTAATTCAAAATAGTCTAACACTTGTCTCACAGTGACTAAAAGGCTCTGGTTTTGATAAGACGCCCTTTCGTCAACAACCGTTTTATCTGTTCCTGCAAAACGCATTGTTTTAATAATCAAAGCGTTTTGATCAGATAAAAGATATGCCATCATATTGAACTTTCCTGCATCGTTGTATAGTCCATAGTTCTTCCTAAACTGTGGAGTATCAGATGCATGCATTCCGGACTGGTTTAACTCTTTACACATACCGGAAAAAGTCAATTCCTGAATCTCTGATGTCGCTTGTGTTATCAAATCTGCATCACCGGAAGCAAGCATTTTTCGCAGCAACTTATTTGTTACACGTTCGTCCGAAGATACGCTTCTTACATAGTATCTACCGTCATAAGAATAAGGCGTATCGGATCCTGTTGCCGAGACCGAGATATACTGATTGTTTTCCTCATCAATCAGATCTTTTATTTCGCATACTATCTTCGGTTCAATAAGGTCTGCTATTTTCTGGCGGATATCCATAAGAGTGTTTTTCCCAATAACCAATCCCTTTACATCGCCATTATCTTTTACTCCAAAATAAACTGTGCCTGTGCCACTTCTGTTAAGCATGGCAACCAGTGATTTTAAGCCTTTGTCAAGCTGCGAAAGGCTCTCTTTGAATTCTTGTGTTTCGTTTTCTTTACCGAGATTCATAAACCACACCTCCTCCGTGCAATCAGTCTACCATAAAAGCCCCGATTAGTCTACCGATTAGTCTACTGTTTTTGGTAGACTATTTACTCTCCAACGGCTTTCTTTGGTGTGAGTTCCGGCATTTCTGACACCGACACAAATATGCCTTTCTTGATATCCTCGGTAATTACCGGGTATATTTGAGGCTTTACAGATTGTATATTTTCTGGGACACAACATTGGTGACATGGATGTCACCAAAAATGTCACCAACAGGAACGCCTGTAATCCGGTAAAATCAAAAACCCCGCGGCGTCTGACAACCGGACACCGCGGGGGTTTTGTTTTACGGTTCATTCCATGAAAGCCGTCATTCGTTTTTTGCGCCGCTGTCTGCAGGCTGAAACGCCTGCGCCTTCACGGCGTTCGACTTTATGATCTCAAACTCCTTCTCCCATTTTTCATAAAACGCTTCGGTCCCTTGGGCAAGCCCGCTTTTTTGTGCGAACTCTTTTTCCAGGTCCTTCACAAACAGCTCGGCCGGACGACGTTTTCTGTATACATTTTTCATTTCCGACCAAAACGCTTCTTCGCTGCCGAATGTTTTGATATACTGCTTGATATCTTCCGCGTTTTCGGCAGTCTCTGTCATCTTTTTTAACTCTTCCAGATATCTGTCAATTTCTTCGTCGGTAACCTGATACCCGTTTTTCAATGCCTCCGCACAAAGTGCATTATATTCCTTCAGTTCCTTTTCGGTCGCCTGTATGGCTTCCTCTTCGGAATAACCGTTTGCAAGAAACATATTCCTGGTCTGTAAAAACTCTCTTTTTGTAATGCTGATCTCTTTGCCAATAAACATATCCTTATCCAGTTCTTCATCCGTAAACGTATTTGCTACCTCTTTTTGTAACAGATCATACTCCGTCAACGGATGATTCCGCCCGAACGAAATTTTTGTTGTTACAAGCAGTAATATGGAAAAAACAGCGCATACGATCATGATTCTTTTCTTCATCGTAACTCTCCTTTATTTTGTCCTTAACGATAGTTGCAGCGAGCCCGGTATCGTCGGCACCATGGCACCGCTACAATATACACTGTAATTCAGTAATGCAAAATTTGTTGTTGTCATTGCATATGTTTTTGACACAAAATTAACCTGGCAGAATCCAAAATCTATTTCTGGCGAAAACATTGCAGGATAGGCCGCCCATGACGTGAATGACGCAAGAACACCCCCCGATGCATTTCTATGTGTTACACTTTCCAAGTTGATAATTGGTATGGAGGTGACATATGTTCTCGTTCCATAACACGTTCTATATCTTTCGTTAAATATACTAGAAGAACCTTGTGTCGTGTACTTCTCCCTGTAAGTTACCGTTAGCACACAGCTGCTAAATCCGCCACCGGGAACAATAAACAAATAGGTTATGTTTTCTTGTCTGACAGATAGTGTGCCGCTGGCAAAAACGTTTTTTGTTGGTATGATAGAAAGTATAACGCTGAGTAATAACAGCGCCACAACCCTTTTTATTGTCTTTACTCTTAAAACACTCATCTTACCCTCCTTTACCTACAAATGCGGTTAAGAACAAAAGGTCGCGAATACATCTGATTGTATCACAGCGTAATTTCATTTGATGTATCGCTGATATTGTCAGAACCTACTCTTATAACGAACCTGGCTCTGTATTTTTTCCCGTTTGTGCCGTTATATGTTTTGGATATAGAGACTTTCCCCTTTCCGGATATAGCCCAAAACTTCACGCATTTCCATGTTCCCCCGTCATATCTCTCCAAATACATCATGCCACTGATCGACGTATTTGTGTTATATGCTACTACGCTTAGCAAAGATGTAATAGTATTTCCGCTGGAAGATACATGGATACTGTAATACTGGGTGTCGCTCCACCTGTTCCCTGTCTCGTTTGAAATTGTTGTTTGTCCACATTCCGGCGTCACCGTCGTCGCATCGGCATGGATGGACTGACTCATAAAAAGAACAGAAACAAAACAAACTAGCAGAATCTTTTTGAGCATAACTGGTAGCCTCCTCGTATTTTGAGTTGTGTTTTCGATTACATACTACTAATGCGCGAACCCGCCGTTTTGTAACGGGATTTAGAAAAGTTTTAGAAACTTCGTTTTCCGAAAGAAATTCCCCGCCTTGTATCTGGTATGGCGGGGATATATAAAGCTGTCAATCATGAACAAAATCAAGATAATCCACGAGATACATCTTAACCTTATCGCCAACCAATTTGTTGTTACTCGGCTTAACGGTATATAACAGTATTTCATCGCCATCGATAAAAATACTTTTGATACCGTATCCTTTTTCTAATTCGGTTTCAATGTATGTTCGTTCCCCCGTCTCGGAATTTAGAATAAAACACTCATCTGTATTCCTGACAAAGAATACTCCTTCATTATCATATGTTTCATTCTTCCGATTCCATGCGCATCCTATATCTTTTTCTTCCAAAACAGGAATAACATCGTTATCGCTTATTCTGATAACCACTGCCTCATCCGAATAATTCATGAAGTAGATGAGATCTCCGAATATCTCCATTCGCCCGATACGTGCGCGAATCATGTATGAATGAATTTCTTCGAGATCAATCGTATCCAGTAATTGAAAGGTATTCAAATCGAACCTTTTTAACAAAAATTCATACTCCTCCTCTGTAACTTCATTTGCGGAAAGAACAAATAAAGAATCATCCGTAGTTGCCGCTAATACAAATACTTCTCTCTCCTGTGCCACAAGTACAACATGTGTTTCGCCAGTTTGCGGCTCAAATATCTCAAAATAAGTTTGCCCGGCGTCCTTTTTGGGTGTCTTAAGCTGTAATACTCCACTTGGAATTTCAAAGAGATAAATAATGGGAGCAACGTCTTGATTCGATACGCGCGGAGAGATGGTGTGTTTTGCAACATCAATTTCATATAGATCATTTCTCATTACGCCGTCATCAGAAACAGCGAAATATGTATACAGCTTTCCGCCAATATTCACTGCACTATAGCTATTCATTAAATAATCCGGTATGCTTCCAAGTTCCAGGATATCGTCGTTTTTTAAATCATAAGCATATAAATCGGTGGGGCTGTCCAGTGTATGATAAATCACTTTTCCGTC
>JAFZLB010000057.1 GCA_017551665.1 Lachnospiraceae bacterium | reverse complement strand
TAGTCATTCTGCGAATACGACGAAACCCAATCCTTCAAGACTGCTCTGCTGACCTCGACGCTGGTATGTGCCGGCCAGGTTAAAAACTCTGTCACCTTGGGATCGGAAGCCCAGTTTCTATACATGGCTTCAGCATCATCTATGGAGAATCTCCTTAAAACCAGCCTTTCGGTTTCAATCCTTTGCGTTCCACAGTGTATCATGTCTTTCCCTCCACGGATCCGTATTCATCGCTCATTCATCTTTCTTCTTTATCCCTGAGCCGACGAGCAGACCAAGCACCATGCCCGCCATCAGGCCAAGACCGGTATTGATATGCAGCGCAGTTGACAAGGCAACGCCAAAGCACATACCGAGAGCCATGCCCTCGGAACCGCGGTCTTCTTTTTTCTCATCTTTCTTTTTCATATGAGCAGCTCTGACAAAAAAGATAGCCAGCAAAAGCCCCATGGCGACCCACGGCAGTGAGGCGCTCATAAAATCAAAGATGTTTTCCATTGTGCTTCACCTCATTTTCCAACATTCTTCTGCTCACATGCCGTCCTGAAAAAACGTGGTCCTTCTTCCCCAAAAGTGCCAGAGGGCAGAAATCCGCACTTTTCAAGAACCCGTTGGGAGGCACGGTTGTCCGGCTCTGTTTCCGCCTCCACGCGGGTCACATTGGACTGTTTCAACGCCCAAACTACAGTTGCGTCAATTGCCTCAGTTGCGTAGCCGTGACCTTGGTATTCCTCGAGAATCCCGTAACCGATCTCAACTACACCGTTTGCGCCAAGGCCTTTGAAACACAGATCCCCGATGTGTGTTCCATCCCGCAGCTCAATCATCCACATGGCGTACCAATGCCATTGATCGGGATGCCGCAGACAGCCCTCCAGCATCTCTGTGTACGCCTTTTTGAGTTCCGCGTCCGTTTCCGCGGCAATGTATGCCTCCATCTGCTCTTGCGAAGCGGGGTAAACGATCAGCCGTTTTGTCTCGATCATCTTTTCAATCCTCTCCCCGGAGCGAATCGCCCTCGCCATACGTCCAGACAAGCTCGATTTCCTTGAAGGTCATGACCAGCTTTTCAGACTCCGGCTGATGCAGCGTGATACGGTATGCCACCCCGTCCAGTTCGCCGGTCACATCGGCGGTCAGGGTATTGCCTTCCATGACATAGGTCCCCATGGCTCCGTCCGCGCCGATATACCAGGAGATCCTGCCGTCGGAGCGGATCTCCATCCCGCTGCCGAACTCCGCCGCGCCGGGAAAGACCTCGCTCAGCGTCTCCATGTCGGTATCTTCGGCAAGATGCCAGGGCCCGACAAGAGAATCCAAGGACGGATCCGTTTGCGCCGCCTGCACAGAGATAAAAACTTCGACGTCCTGCTCCGCCGTGGAAAGCGTCAGCGCATCCGCCATGTCCCCATTCAGTGCCAGTGTATAGACAGCCCCGGGCTGCGGTTTTTTGATCACGGCGCTTCCGCAATCAGAATAATCCTCGCCGGCTTTTTCCGCGGCGAACACATCCAGCCGGAAGGTGTCAATGTCGCCGGCCGGAAGCTCATCCTGAACAAAGCTGAATACATATACCGTCAAATCAGCTTCCGCTTCGATCCGGTCACAGGCTTTACTTCCCAGCGTTTCGCCGTTCGCTGAATAGCTTGCCGCGATCCCATACAAGTCTACGCCGCTTTGATTTACGATGCGGACAGTCCATACGGTTCCTTCCGCGTTTTCCGCAAGATTAGAAGATTGCCCTCCGACTGTGCTGCAACCGGTCAGCACAGAAAGAAGGACGGCCGACATCAGGAGAATGGGTATGGAATGTTTCATTATGCTCCTCATCTTTTATGTCCTTTCGTCATTCCAACGGCCTGATGCCCACATGGATCATGTCGCCGTCCTGTTTCCCCAGCGCGCGTCGGACGGCTTTCGTCACGCCGATGATGTAACAGACCGAGCCGTCCGGGTTTTTGACGCCCATGTTCACCACGCTGCCGTCGTAGGGGACACCGTCAAAGTCAGCGTGCACCCTGATCCGCCCCCTGCCGAAAACTTCCCGAATATCCCACGGAAAGCCGACGTATGCCCCACCGTTCTCCGGGATTTCGTGCAGGATCGCGTCATACTCGTATCGCATCGATTCCATCTTAATGCCCCTTATGCTTTTCTCTTTTTTTCTGCTGCTTCAGCTCAAACTGCCGTTCAGCCTCCGCCAACCGCTCTTCCCGGCTCTTCACCCTGCGCTCCTGCTTGTTTTGCTCTAACTGCATTTGCAGCGCTTGCTGCGACTTTGTGCCGACGCCGGTGTGCGCCATCTGTTTGCCCGCGTTCCGCAGGCGGCGCTTCGGGTTATCCGCGGCCTGCCTGATATCGGCTTCAACGGCGGGGCTGAATGTCAGCTGATGATAATGCTCAAGGACAAACGCCCATATCTCATAGTCCTTCGGCTCCGCGCCGAAGGTCACCTTGCAGACGGACAGCCTGCCGTCCTCCATGCGCTCAAAGACGCCCACCCAGAAGGGATCGTCGAAATAGACCGTCAGGGTTAGCCCCATAGCAGCAGCCCGCCGCCGACCGCAGCAAACACGACGCCTAAAATCCGCATGATGACAATGTATTTGTCAGAAGGCTGACCGGCCCCTTTTGTTTTCCACTTTTCCGTGATCTTCCACAGCGTTTTGGGCGGCAGAAGCAGCATACAAAGTCCCATGACGCCTAAAATGATCCCAGCGATGATTTCCTGTTTCATCTTTATGACACCTGCTTTCCATTATGTCCGACTCGTCAACTGCCTGCATAACGCCGCGGCGTCGCCGGACACCCCATCGAATCGGTAATCATATGTTCCGCTGTCAAACATGCCGTGCTTGCTTTCCAGCATCCTTTCCACCGCGCAGGGCAGCACGCCGTGCATCCTCGCCCTGAAGCGTTTCTTGATCGTATCCAGGTCGGCGCTGACCAGGATTCTAATTGCGCCTTCCGGCAGCAGGACAAGCTGCTCCGAATCAGCAATCACATAAATGATATTGCTTCCGTCTACGGCGCTTTTCAGCTTTTCCTGAAACAGTTTTCGTGCCTCCGGCTCTGATTTGGCCATCCTTAGATAATCTTTCCCCGTGATGATTTCCGCCCCGATCGTATCCCTGATATACGTTGCCAGCGTCGATTTCCCGCTGCAATTTTCCCCGATGATGCCGATCACCATTTCAAGCGTCCTCCCGTTTCCGCAGCCAGAACAGGCGTCTTGTTTCTTTCGCTTCTCCCGGCCACGCAAAGTGCTCCAGCGTTTCGACTGCATACCAGGGCGAAAAGATGCGCGCCCATTCCTCATCCGTCCGGGAGACGAGGCGAAGGACACCGTCGATATACAGCCGGTTTCCGTCCGCCAAATCCATATTCCTTGCGGCGGCAGCCTCCGGGGACAGGTAATAATTCAGCCCGACGATCACGGTTCCGTCCCGTGTCGCGACGCGCGCCAAATCCCGGAGGATTTCTTCCGCCGTTTCCGGCGGGACCACATCCAGCACGTTGGAACAGATCAAGCCGTCAAACGTGCCGTCAGGGACGCTTTGCAGCCAATTTGAATCAGAACAGACAGCATGCACACGATCCGCGACGCCGTAACGCGTGGCATAATGCTGGGCGGCCCGGACAGCCCCGGGGGCTACGTCCACAGCCGTTACATCGGCGCACCCGCTTTTCGCGGCTATGATTGCTGCCCATGCGCTGCCGCAGCCGTAATCCAGCACCTTTTTCTTAATTCCCAAAGAACAGGCCGCCTGAAACAGCTTTTCGGAAGGCGCGATTTCCTTCCAATCCGACCCGTCACCCTCAAACATCTGCTTTTGATCCTCTTCGGATAGAGCGAAGGCTTTGTCCCAGAACGCGATCAGGGTCTGGTTCTCCTGCATCGTTTTTTTCGTCATGTATATTCCTCCCATTGTTGATTACAGCCCGTTTCCCAAATCATAGGCTTGTTTC
>JAFZLB010000056.1 GCA_017551665.1 Lachnospiraceae bacterium | reverse complement strand
CAGTTTCTGCGCCGTGCCGGTCAGGGAGTTTTTGAAATCGTAGGCCGTGGAAAAGCTTCTCGGCTGAAAGGAAGAGGTGAACTGAATAATCTGCGCGCGCAGCTCACTGTAATCCGAGGCATCAAACACAATGGTGCCGTTCCCCTCGGTCATCATAATTTCCTGCAGACCGCCGGCGGTGTCTATGGTATAGACCAGTCCGCCCGAGGCCACGCGGGAAGATTCCGCTGCGAAATAATTGACATAGCCGGAAGACCCCGCGGAATACACGGTCTCCTCCCGAAGCGCAAGGGCATTATTGTAAATGTGATTGGAGGAAAGAGAGCCTTCCTTGACCTCATAACCGACAATGCGTTCCGTGCGGAAATACGCGACCACAACGATCACGACATAGATCAGGATGACGGCAAAAATAATCATCCCGAGATTGAGACTGAGGCTTCTCGGATATTTGGAGATTTTCTTTCCCTGTGGCTGATTCCGGTCCAAGGCAGTCCGTTACAGGGAAATATGAACCTTATCCCGAACGCTCTCCGGCAGTTCGTGTTCATCCATGGAAATGCTCAGGATAAAGTCCACGTCGAACTTTTCGCTTAAGCGCTCCAGGCGGTCAATGACCGGCGTAATATCCTCCCCTTCCAGGGACGATATTTTCAGGAAGCTGTCAAGATACATTTGTTGAAGATCGTGATCCTGTGCGATGATACCGCTGACAAAACCGATAAACTCTTCCGCGTTTGCAATCATGAAATCCGGTACGTCGATGAGGCGCACCTTGTTGTTGAGCTCATACATGTGCTTGGTGCTTTTGTCCAGGTAAACCACGCTGCCTAAGACTTCCTTGACCTCGCTGTTTACCTTGTCGAGAAGACATTTCGTTTTCCCTTTTCCTTTTTTTCCGACGATTAACTGAATCATGACATTCACCCCCTGAAGATGCAGATTCCATATAGCAACATTATATAAAACCACAGAAGAAAAAACAATACATGCACAAGTTATTTTACGGTTTTTTTCAGGAGTTCCACCATATTTTCATAAAGGCTCGTCCTGTCCTTCGCATGCATGAACACGGCAATATAGGGCGCTCCGTACACGTCCTTCGCAAGCAGAATCAGGCAGTTGCCGGCCGCGAGGGTCGTGCCGGTTTTCCCGCCGATGACCGTCAGGCCCGCCGGCGCGGAAACACCTGTTCCCACACGGAAAAACGCGTTGGTGGACTGAATCTCGACCTCCTTCAGTTCCCCGTCCGCCTTGTAATACTCCGTCTTGTAAGCCGACTTGCTGATGATTTCCTGAAAGACATCAAAGCGTAAGGCATACTGGAAGATCAGATACATGTCATAGGGCGTCACATACTGATCCTCATCCGTCAGTCCGTGCGGATTCACGAAATGCGAATTTGTGGCACCGATCTCCTTCAGCTTTTCGTTCATCAGGGCGACAAAGGACGCCTCGTCTCCGGCAATGCCCTCCGCAATCATCACGGCAACATCGTTGGCGGAGAAAATAAGAAGAAAATGCAGCGCCTGGTGCAGCGTCATTTTCTCTCCTTCTTCCATATCCAGAATCTGCGCGTCCGGATCCGCGATGTAACGGGAGGTGGATGCCGTCAGTGTCTGGTCCAGGCTTCCGTGTTCCAGCGCGATGACAGCCGTCAGCACCTTTGTCATGGACGCTGGATCCATTCTTTCATGGATGCGGTGCGCATACAATACTTCCTTCGTCGTCAGGTCAAAGAGTCCCGCGCTCTCGTCCTCCGCGAACACCAGTCCCTCGGAAGGCACATCCTTCGCGGTGACGCAAAGATCCTGGGCAAAGGCGGGAAAGCGAAGCTCACCGCTCTCCGTATCCGGCCTGTCCTCCGCGGAATAAGAAGAAAAGGGAAAGGCATAGCCGCCATCCGCGCCGCAGGATACGAGCGAAGACGTCAGCAACAGAAATAGCAGTAATATACTTGCGATTCTATTGATACATTTCACGCCACTCAAATTCTCCCCTGTCCAAAGATCTCAGCAACAGCTCCGCACTGGCCAGATTCGTGGCCACCGGGATGTTGTGCATGTCGCAAAGCCGCAGCAGATGCGCCATGTCCACCTCATGCTTTTTTTGCGTCAGCGGATCCCGCAGGAAAATCAGCAGATCCACCTCGTTTTGCTCGATGGCCGCCGCAATCTGCTGCTCTCCGCCCAGATGTCCGGTCAGATATTTCTTTAGCGTCAGATTGGTGACCTCCTCGATGAGCCTTCCGGTGGTACCCGTCGCGATCACCTCGTTCTTACTGAGAATACCGCGATAGGCAATGCAGAAATTCTGCATCAGCTTTTTCTTGTCGTCATGTGCGATCAATGCGATTCTCATGCGCTGTATCTCCTTTTTCCCTGCATCCCGATATTCAGCACAACGCCGATGGCGATAAACACGCTGATCAGCGCGGAAAGGCCGGAAGAAACAAAGGGGAGCGGAATCCCCGTATTGGGCATGACGCCCGTCGCGACGCCCATATTCATAAAGGCCTGAAATCCGATCCAGGCGGCCACGCTGGACGCGATGATGCGGCTGGCCTGGTCCCTCGCACGGCCCGCGATCATCAGACATTTCACGGAAATCATCAGCACTAAAAGCACGACAAAGGCCGCGCCGAGAAAGCCCATTTCTTCCCCGATGACCGTAAAGATCAGGTCCGTGTCGGATTCCGAAATATAACCGCCGCTCAAAACGGAGGTGATCTCATTCGTGTTGATGCCCTTGCCGAAGAGCTGGCCGGAGCCGATGGCCATCAGGGAATTCAGCGTCTGCAGCGCGTCCGAGGTCGCGTAGTCCTCCGGATGCAGCCAGGCAAGGATACGTCTTTGCTGATAATCATCGAGGAAGGGATGGCTTCCCACCTCAAAGGCCGCTGCCGTATACACCAAGACCACGGCAAGGATCAGCACCAAAAGCACGGCGGCGGCGACAATCCTGCGGTCCACGCCGGAGGTGTACATGATAATGGCAAAGATGATGCAGAACATGATCGTCGTGGACAAATCCGGCTGCTTGTACACCAGAAACAGCGGCGGCAGCAACAGCAGCGCGCAAAGCGGCAGCAGCACATAGGACTTCAGCCGTTCTCCGTATTTCATAATCAGCTTCGCGTAAAACAGGATGAGCAGAATTTTCGCAAGCTCCGAGGGCTGCACGGAAATTCCGCCGACATAGAGCCATCGGCTCGCGCCGTGCGATTCATGGCCGATCAGCATAACCAGGACCAGAAGCACCAGATTAAACACATAGCCCAGCCACCAGAATTTCAGAATGAACTGATAGTCAATGAAGGCGACCAGAAGCATCAGCGCCGTACAGCCGATAACACCGGCGATCTGTCTGCGCACGCCGGAGCTGTCCGCACTCGATACGGCAATGATGCCAATGACCGACAGCACCAGCACGGGCAGGATCAGCAAAAAATCCAGATGCCTGATCTTGTAGCCCAGGGCTGACTTATCCGTCTTTTCAAGCGTCATCAGCTTGTATTTTCGCATGGCCGCGGATGTTCTCAATCGTTCACCACCTGGTTGCTCGGCTCGTCCGCCGTATGGGACAGAATCTCGTTTCTTAACTCCGGATGATAATAATACCGGTAAAAATCCTTCGCGATCTGCGCGGGGTAACTGCTGGTGTAGCCGAAGGCCACGCGCACCGTGACGGAAATCTGCGGATTTTCATAAGGCGCAAAGCTGACAAAGAGCGCGTGGTCGGCGCGGGAGCGGCTCTCTTCCGCGGTTCCCGTCTTTCCCGCCACATTGACGCCGATGCCGTCAAAGAAGGGCTGCGCTTCCACCATGCCGCGCATGCCTTCATGGATCGTGTTCCAGTGATGCGTGTTCATTTCCACCCGGTTCCGGACCGTGGCGGAATTATCGTAAATTTCCGCGCCCGCACTGTCCGTCAGACGGTCAATCAGCGTCAGATTGTAGACGGTGCCGCGATTGGCCACCGCCGTCACATAGCGGGCCAGTCCCACCGTCGTGTAACCGGAATTGCCCTGTCCGATGGCGGTACGCACGGCATCCATCGTGGACACCTGCGGATCATTCTCCGCGATCTCAATACCGGAAAGATCCGTTAACCCGAACTGCTCCGCATAGTACCGCAGCTTTTCCACACCTAAGTCATTGCTGAACTTCCCGTCATAGGAACCGAGGCGGTAACCCACATTGAAGAAATAATTGTTGCAGGAATGCTTGATCGCGCCGGACATGTTCAGCGTGCCGTGTCCGCCCGGATAAATCCAGCACTTGGGCGAAGGCGTAATCAGCGCGAATTCCCCGACGCAGCCGAAGGTGCTTTCCGGCGCGACAACGCCCTCTTCCATTCCG
This sequence comes from Lachnospiraceae bacterium, assembly GCA_017551665.1. Lineage (GTDB taxonomy): Bacteria > Bacillota > Clostridia > Lachnospirales > Lachnospiraceae > Butyrivibrio. The sequence continues at coordinate 16,570 of JAFZLB010000056.1, read as the reverse complement.
GCGGTGGCGCTGACCATTTTGAAGGTCGAACCCGGTGCCGTGCGCTGCTGCGTCGCGAAGTTGTACAGCGGTCTGGAAAGATCATTGTTGACACGGGCAAAGTATTTTTTGTTCTGGATGCGGTTGTTGTCATACGAGGGATAGGACACCAGCGCCAGCACATCTCCCGTGTTGACATCCGTGATCACCATGGACCCGGAGCAGGGATCGAGCGCCAGCTGCGCCGGCGTGATATCGAGATCACGGATCCGCTCCACCATGAAGTGATAAGCGTCGATGCCCGCACGGTCCCAGATGTCCGTTTCCTCTTCGCTCAGCGTGACAATGTTCTGCTCAATCAGCAAATTACAGACATCCCGCCCGGTCAGCACATCGTCATCGATCAGATACTTGAACAGCCTGCTGCGGAAGGTGCCGTCCTCGGACAAATGATGCATCGTATAATTCACGAGCGCGTCGTACACCGTTTCCGCGTCGGAGTACGGATCCTCCAGCGAGAGCAGCGTGACATCAATCCAGTTCATCGCGATGCAGTACTGCAAAAACTCCCGCAAGGAAATCACCTCATCCGTCGTCCAGGCGATATAGGTTTTGTCCGTGCGGTCCACGAGATCGGAATTGATGATGTCGTGATTGTACAGCATGGAGGTGATCATGGTTTGATACACCTTGTATTCCTGCGTCAGCTGGTTGTAGGGCGTACCCATGCTGCGCAGTTCCGCTTCCAGCGTGTTCTGCACGTCCTTGATCTTTGCCGTAAAGGCCTGATGCGCTTTCCTCTCCGTTTCCTGCGCGTCCGCCTTGCCGAAGTGGGAAATGTCAATCACGTTGTTTTTGAACAGCGCGAAGTAAACGTCATAGATCGGAATGATCATGTCCTTGGAGGGCGTGTCCTTTTTCGCGACACGCACCGGCTCCAGACGCTGCAGAATGATACCGGCAATCCGGCTTTCCAGAAGATCATAGGCCGCCATCTGCAGATCCTTGTCAATCGTGAGATAGAGATCATTGCCCGGCAGCGGATCAATATGCTCACCGACCTCAATGACCTTTCCCATCTTATCAACGAACACGGTCTCCGAACCCTTCTGTCCCTGCAGCGCGGATTCCATGGTCTGCTCAATGCCGGCTTTTCCGACAATGTCATTCAGCGCGTACTCCGGATTTTCCGCCTGCATCATTTCCAGCTCATCCTGGGAAATGCTGCCGGTATAGCCGATGATCTGCGAAAAATACACGCCGTCCACATAGCGCCGCATCGTGGATTCCGCCACGTCCACGCCGGGCACCGACGAAGCGTTTTCCCGGATGTCCGCGACGGTTCTGTCAGAGATGCCTTCCGCGACAACGGTTTCGATATACTTCTGATAGCCCGTCAGCATCATGGCATAGCGCACGGTAATCAGCTTCAGGGCGCGTTCCTTCGAAACACCGAGGCCCGGCACAAAGGTGCTGGAATTTTCCGGATCCGCGTAATCGCCCACGCCGAAATTCACGGAAAGATCCTCGATCACCTCCGCTGCGGTCTTTGTGCGCTCCCGGTATTCCAAGTCCTGTATCGTCTGCCTGCCGTACACATCCGCTAAAAAGCGCATGTGCTGCGTGCCGCTGAGCGTAAAAGCATATTCCCCCTGTTCATCCAGTTCGATCGGGAAGGTCAGCACCAGCGCGTCGCCGTTGCGCTCTAAAATATCCAGCATGCCGGAGACGGAGTTGTTCAGATTGCGGTTATGCCCTCTTCCGCTGTCAAAGACATCCTCGATGGTGACGGAATAGGTCAGCTCATTATAGGCCAGAAGATTTCCGTTGCGGTCATAAATATTTCCGCGCACGCCGGGAATGGAACGCTCCTTGCGGATCATCAGCTGGAAGGAATCCAGATACTCCTGACCGTGCACGAGCTGCAGGGAAAACAGCCGCGCAATGAGCCCGGCCGCGCAAAGCACAAGAATGCCGCCCAGCACCGTAATCCTGGAGGTGAGAAAACGGAACAGTTTTTGTTTTACGTCCTCAAACAAATTTCCTTGCCCCCTTCTGTTCCAGATCTTCCAGCCATCCGTTGAGTCTGAGTACCAAAGGATACAAAAGGACGGACACCATCAGCGTATACAAAGCCTCCGGCAGCATCACGCGGAAAAGGTAATGCGGCAGATTCCATCTGGCGCGCAGCGCGAACAAAAACACAAAGCAGACCAGACCGTAAATCAGATCCGTCACAAAAATCATGGACAGCGGCATCATCATGTTTTCCGGGAAAAACATCTTGTGGAACCTGGCGCACAAAAAACCGATGTACATCAGGATCATCGCGTAAAAGCCGATCATGTCGCCGTAAAACACATCGACGCAAAGACCGCAGAAAAAGCCCGTCAAAAGTCCCGGAATCTCGCCGCGCATCAGCGCCAGAGAAACGGTCAGCACCAGCATCAGGTTGGGCGAGACGTTGCCGAAGAAAGACAGACGCAGCACGGATGTCTGTAAGGCAAAACAGATGACAATTAAAAGAAGTGTGAACAGCACGCGTCTGCTCACGACTTTGATCATTCTCTTCATCAACATAGGCGCATGTCCCCTATTCGTCCCCGCCGCTCTGCTTGCGTTCCAGGATCACAAGAACGGTTTCCAGATGCTCAAAATCCACCACCGGCGTGAGCGTTCCGGATTTTGTCAGGTTGTTCGCGTCGTCACTGATCTCGGTGATATAACCGATCAGAATCCCCGGAAGGTATTTGTCCGATACATTGGACGTGACAATCTTCTCCCCCATCTTGACCTTGCCCGCGTTGTCCACCAGCTTGGAAAAACGGATCAGGCCCTGTTCGTATAATTCCAGATCCCCGTCCACGATGAGATTGTCCGCCGTCGACAACACCATGCCGCTGATGGAGGTGTTATCGGAAATGACGGCCTGCACACGGGACCAGTTCGTGCCGCATTCCACGACACGTCCCACCAGACCCGCGCCGGAAATCACGTTCATGTCCACCATGATGCCGTCCTGGGACCCCTTGTTGATGATAAAGGAATGAAACCAGTTTCCGGCATCCTTCGCGATGATGCGCGCGCCGGTTTTGTTATACTGCTCGTATTGCGCGTCCAGCGCGTAGAGCGTGCGCAGCTGTTCCAGTTCATAGCGGTCCTGCTGCAGATTCGTGATGTCCGTCGTCAGACTCTGCACCTGTTCCTGCAACAGACGGTTCTCTTCCTGCAGACGTTCGATATCATCCAGCCGGTCCGCCTGATCGGAAATCCAGACGGCCACCTGGTTCAGTCCGTTCTGAAAGGGCGTGACAAGAAAGGAACCCACGGTCCGGAACACGCCGGAAAGAAAGGAGGAACGGAAGGTGAGAATCATCAGACCGGCGCACAGAAGCGTCAGCAGGAACAAAAGATATTTACCGGGTATCTTAAAACGCTCCTCGCCTTTGACGGGGAGTTCTGTCTGCATCATTGTTATTTATCCATCTCTTCAATATCGTATGCCAGTGCCTTGAACTGATCGTTTTTAATAATCCTCGCAAGACCAAGCGCTACGCTGGATACGGGGTTTTCCGCCAGATTGACGTTCAGGCCGACACCGTTTGAGAGCGTCTGCGCCAGTCCCGCAATCTGCGAGGCGCCGCCCGTTAAATACAATCCGTGCTTGTAAATATCCGCCGCCAGCTCCGGCGGTGTTTTCTCCAGCGTGGCACGGATGTTGTCCAAAATCAGTTCGAAGTTATCGACGAGTGCGCCGCGGATGACATCCGTCGGAATCTCTCTCGCGACGGGCAGACCGGAAACAATATCCCTGCCGTAGACCTCCGCGTTCTTCTCCGCTTCCAGTAATTCCCGCAACTCGATTTTCACTTTTTCCGCGGTTTTGTTTCCGATTGCGAGGGAATACTCCTTGCGGATGATGCTGCTGATGGAGTCATCGAATTTTTTGCCGCCGACCTTGATCAGCTTGCTGATGACGATGCCGCGCAGCGAGAGGATGGAAATTTCCGTCGTCTCATGTCCGACATTCACCACGAGCACGCCCTGCGAATTCATGACATCGACGTTCAAGCCGAGGCCGTCCGCGATCGCTTTTTCCACGACCATGATCTTCTTGGCCTTCAGTCCGGATTCGCGGATGAGATCATAGAAGGCGCGTTTCTCCACGTCCGTAACATCCGTCGGACGCGCCACGTAAAAGTCCACCGGCTTTAAGACACCGTGCATCTGGTCCCCGATAAACAGCTTCACCAGCGCCTGCATATTGTCAATATCCGCGATGACGCCGTTCGACAGCGGAAAGGACACGCGGATGTTGTTCGGTGCCTTTTCATACATCTCATACGCGGCATTGCCGTAGGCAAAGATGTTCATCTTGTTCTGGATGGCGATCAGGTTTTTCTCCACTGTCACGTCATCCGACTGCCGGTTATAGATTTTGATATTATTCGTACCGAGATCAATCCCGAAAATATTCGCACTCAATCAATCTGCCTCCGTTATTCAGGTGCAAATATCATAGCATAAAGAAGCATTACTGTATAGTTTTCAGGTCAAAAATCCCATATTCCGATAATGTCTGAACGGTTTTTAGGATACCAAGTGTTGCGTGCGGAAAAATGAGCCCGCCCTGGAAAAAGACGCTGTAAGGCTCCCGCATCGGTCCGTCCGCGGAAAGCTCAATGGAGGAACCGCCGATAAAGGTACCCGCGGCCATGATGACCTCGCTGTCATAGCCCGGCATGGGAGAAGGCTCCGGCTTCACAAAGGAATCCACGGGCGCTGCCGCCTGGATCCCTTCACAAAAGGCTTTCACGGCCTCCGGATTGTGGAAGGTCAGTGCCTGGATGATGTCGTAACGGGGCGCGTCCGCGTCCGGGTATGCCTGCACGTTCAGACCCGTCCTTTCCCGCAGCGCCTCATACAGTGCCGCCGCGAATACGGCGCCCTTCAGTGCCGAGGCCGTCACGGTCGGCGCAAGAAAGAGCCCCTGATAATACGAAGGCAGCACCTGTAAGGAAGCGCCGACTTCCTTGCCGAGTCCCGGAGCCGTCAGACGGTGCGCGGCTTTTTCCACCAGCACTGCCTTCCCCGCGATATAGCCGCCGGAAGGCGCAAGGCCGCCGCCGGGATTTTTGATCAGGGAACCGACCAGAAGATCCGCGCCGTGAAACGCAGGCTCCGTCCGCTCGACAAATTCGCCGTAGCAGTTATCGACCATGCAGACAATATCCGGCCGCACTTCTTTGACACAGCGGATCATGTCGCCGATCTCTTCCGCGGAAAAGGTCGGGCGGGTCTGGTAGCCGCGGGATTTTTGGATTGCCGCCATGCGGATGCGTTTGTCCCGATCTTCCTTCAGTATCCGCAGACAGCCCTCTTTGTCAAAGCCGCCGTCCGGCGCAAGATCCAGCTGCGTGTAAGAGACACCGTACTCCGCAAGCGAACCCTCCGCTTCACGGATGCCGATCACGCTTTCCAGCGTGTCAGAGGGCTTGCCGGTCAGGGAAAGCAAAACGTCGCCGGGACGAAGCACCGCGCCCAGTGCCACGGAAAGCGCGTGCGTGCCGCTGACAATCTGCGGACGGACGAGTGCGTCCTCCGTTCCGAAGACATGGGCATACACCGCTTCCAGCGTATCCCTTCCCGTGTCGTTGTAGCCGTAACCGGTACTGCCGTACAGACAGCTTTCGGACACACGCGCGCTTTGCATCGCGTGAATCACCTTCAGGGAATTGATCTCCGCCGTTTCGTCCATAACACGAAAACGCGAAGACAGTCCCGCAAGAACCTCATCTCCCAGACACCTGACGGCATCACTGATCCCGAAAGCCGCATAGATTTCTTTTCTTTCACTCATCCCGTTCCTCTTCCAGACGATAGGCCGTCTTTTCCCGCGCGTCATGCGTATCGTACCAGACCTGCGCGTAAAAGGGCACATGCTCCGCCAGCACGCCCATCCGCCAGACGCCCTCCGGCTCACAGGCTTCACACCAGTGTCCCGCCTTCAGTACCGTGTACGGGGAAGCCGCAAAGACATGTCCCTCATGGCAGCGAAACGAAAGCTTTGTATAGAGATCGCCCTGTTGCATTTCGCAGGAAAGACAGCTGCCGCCGCGAAAGGCGGCAGCCTCACGCACATCTTCAAGCGTCAGTTCCGCCTCCGCTTTTTCCGTATCATAGCCGTGGGACAAGAGCGTCATGTGTTTGCCTTCCTTCGCGGATTCATAGTCCTCGCTATCGCACCACAGCGTCGTTTCCGCCCAGTCCGCGGACTGCGCACGCGCCGCTTTGTAACCGCCGAAAAAGGCCTTCACCTTTTTCCGTTTCCCGCTTCCCTTCCAGTATGAAGGCGCGTTTTTGTTTTTCTGTAAGGGCAGAAACAGCAGACGTTTCAACAGCGGTGCCGGCAGAATCCTGGCCTGTTTCAGATGCGGATGACGTTTCGCGACAGCCTCCCAGAACTGCGTGATGCCTTCTCTGCGAAAATGAAAGCGTTCCTCCAGCACATCGGAATCCGTAAACCACATGCAGTGAAAATTGCGGCTGGCAAACCAGTCCGGACGGAACACTTTTTTTGCGTCCGCACCGATGACGGAAAAGCCGTCACGATAACTCTCAAAGCCGGTCTGCCGGCAGGCGGGACCGCCGCCGATATTGTAGACGCGGTTCAGCAGATCCTCCCCTTCCCCGCGCAACAGCGTCACAATGAGACGGTACAGGAGTCTCGCGCTGTCGGAGGCCGTCACCCATTCCACCGGCGTGTTCAGCGGCATGTGAAACATCAGACCGTCACGGAGGGAATTGGAAATCATGCCGTCATACAGTACGGCGGTCTGACGCAGAATGACAAAACGATTCAGCGCCGCGTCCAGCACATAGCGCTCCGCCCGTTTCTTGCTCGCGCCGTAGGAATCAAAATCACTGACGACGAGCGGATCGCCGACCCTTCCGTAGGGATGCTGTTCATCGCGGTTGCCGTACAGCGCCACGGTGGAAATCATAAGAAAGAGCGCACGGTTGCCGTCTTTGAGCACCGCGTCCGTGATGTATTTTGTACCGTAAAAATTCGTTTCCTCCGCCAGCTGCGGATTGTGATCGGCCATCGGCGGAATGAGGGCCGCCATGTGCAGCACCACATCCGCGCCCTGCACAAGGGAAAGACAGTCCGCCTCGTTCCGAAGATCGCCTTGCACAAAGGAAACCTCCGCGCCGTCCTTTTTCACCGGAAATCGTTTTTTGATGCCCTTTTTCGAACGGACGAAAAGCCGCAGGTGAAAACGGCTTTCCCTGGAAAAACGACGGTACACTTCCTCTCCCATCGCGCCCGTAATGCCCGTAACGGCTATTGTGAAATCCGGCATAAGAGCTCCTCCGCGATCCGTTCGTCCGAACGGTCAAACTCCCGCTTGTCCGTCATTTCCGCATCCTTCTCCGCGCGGAACCAGGTCAGCTGCCGCTTGGCAAAATGCCTCGTGTTCTGCTGCACCTTTTCACAAACCGAAAAGGGATCCGTCCCCTCTTCCAGTGCCCGGAACACCTCCCGGTAGCCAAGTCCCTGCATGCTCGTCATCTCGCGCGTAACGCCCTGTTCCCGCAGCGCGCGCACTTCCTCGACAAGGCCGCGTGCAAACATTTCCGTCACACGCGCGTTGATCCGCTCATACAACACGGCCCTGTCATCCGTCAGCACAAAATAGCGGAAATCGTAAGGTGACGCCTTCGCGCGTTCCCTGCGGTTATGCTCCGAAATCGGGCTTCCGGTCTTTTCAAAAAACTCCAGCGCACGGATGACGCGCCGGACATTTTCCTTCGGAATCATCTGCGCAGAAGCGGGGTCCAGCTCCTTCAGACGCGCGTGCAGCGCTTCCTTTGCCGCGTCGCCTTTTGCCGCAACCTCTTCCTCCATCGCGGAACGAAGCGTAGTATCCTCGTCCGTTTCCGTAAAATCCGTGTCATACAACAGCGCCCGGATATAAAAGCCGGTGCCGCCGATCAGGATGGGCAGCTTTCCTCTCGCGTTGATGTCGCGGACGGCTTCCTTTGCCAGTGCCTGAAAACGCACCACGTTAAAGGTCTCCGTCGGTTCCAGCACATCGATCAGATGATGCGGAATGTCCCCCATCCGCTCCTTTGTAATCTTGTCCGTTCCGATGTCCATGCCGCGGTACACCTGCATGGAATCCGCCGAAACAATCTCCGCGTCCAGTTTCTTTGCCAGCAGCAGACTGACCGCGGTTTTTCCGACGGCCGTCGGTCCCGTCAGCACAATCAGTCTTTCTTTCATACGATTCTCTTGAACTTCCGGTCGATCTCGTATTTGCTCATGGAGATGATCGTCGGTCTGCCGTGCGGACAGTTATATGGATTTTCCAGCGTCAGCAGCTCGTCGATCAGCGCTTCCATTTCCTCCGGCCGCATCGCCGTGTTTCCCTTCACGGAAGCCTTGCAGGCCATGGTGGCAATCCGGTGCGTGATTTTTTCCGGATCCTTCGGTACGGCCTGTTCCGCGGAGAGTTCGTCCAGCACGGAAAGAAAGAGTTCCTTTTCCTCCGCGCCGAAGAGCTCCACGGGAACGGCACGCAGCGCGTAAGTACGGTCCCCGAAGGGCTCCGCCTGAAAGCCCAGCGCACGGAAGGCGGCTTCATGCTCCGTATACAGCGCTTCCTCTCCTGCCGTCAGCGTGACGATCAGCGGCGGTTGCAGCAGCTGGCTCATCATTTCCCTGTCATGGTAACGCTTCATCATGCGTTCGTAATTCACCTTTTCATGCGCGGCATGCTGGTCCACAAGATACATCTTGTCGCGGAAGGCCAGAATCCAGTAGGTATCAAACACCTGCCCGAGGATCCGGTATTCCGCGCGGTGCTCCGCCGTCAGCATCCGCACATCGAAGAGATTCATCTGCACGTCGGTTTCCACGAAGACCTGCGTGTCCTTTTTGATGATCGGGGACGGCAGGTCATGCGCTTCCAAAGAAGCCTCTTCCTGCGGCAGAATCCGTTCGACCAGCTTCTCATCCTCCGGGGTGATCCACTGCTCCGTTAAGCCCTCTTCGTTGATGAGAATCCGTTCCGGCAGCTGCTCTTTTACGCGTTCAACCTCTTCGCCGCGCCTTGCGTACTCAAAGGGTTCCGGCACATGCACGGCCCCTTCCGCACGGTGATCGGTGTCGTCCGGCTCCGCAAGCGATTCCGGAATCATCTCCCTGCGGTTCAGCTTCTGCGCGATCTGCTCCGAAAGAAAGGCAAAGAGACGCTGTTCTTCATGGAAGCGTACCTCGGTCTTGGCCGGATGCGCATTGACATCCACGGCGTCCGGCGGCAGATGCAGCATGACAAGCGCAAAGGGAAAGCGGTGCTGCATCAGGTATTCGCGGTAGCCTTCCTCCAGCGCCTTCGACAAAATCTTGTTGCGGACATAACGGCCGTTCACGAAAAAGATTTCGTGGTTGCGGTTGCCGCGGTTTAAGACGGGTTCGCCGAGGTAGCCGGTAAAGGCGTAATCCTCCTGCTCCGCAAAGACCGGATTCACATGCTCGGACACGTCCTTCCCGAAAATGCGGTAAATCAGTTCCTTGTAATCTCCCTGTCCGGAAGTCAGTAACACGGTCTTTTTGTCGCGGATGAAATGAAAGGCCACATCCGGAAAGCCCAGCGCCAGGCGTTCCATCAGATCGCCGATATAGGCGCCTTCCGTCCGCGGCGATTTCAAAAACTTTTTGCGTGCCGGTGTATTAAAGAACAGATCATGCACGACAACGGTCGTTCCCGCGGGCACGCCGATTTCTTCCATCCCTTCCTCTTCGCCGCCGTACACGCTGATCCGGGTGCCCGTCAGCGCGTCATGCACCTTTGTCGTCAGATCGACCTTGGCCACGGCCGCGATGGAGGACAGCGCTTCTCCGCGAAAGCCCAGGGAACGGATGGTAAACAAATCCTCTAATTTGCGGATCTTGCTTGTGGCATGCGGCTCAAAGGCATAGCGCACCTCATCCGCCGCAATGCCGGAGCCGTCATCCGTTACGCGGATCATTTCAATGCCGCCGGTTTTGATCTCCACGGTGACGGCCTTCGCGCCGGCGTCCAGCGCGTTTTCCACAAGCTCCTTCACAACGGAAAGAGGCCGTTCCACGACTTCTCCCGCCGCGATCATGTCGATCGTCGCCTGATCCAGTTTTTGAATCCTTGCCATGGCTTTGTTCTCCGCTGTGGTTTCTTATCGGTTCCTGAGTTCGGTCTGCAGCAGGCTCAGCAGGTTCAGCGCGGCCACCGGCGTCAGCGTATCGATCTCCGCGTCCCTTAACTGCGCCAAGACCGGATCCGGTGCCTGTGGCAGGAAAAAGGAAAGCTGTGCGCTCTCGCCTTCTGGCTCCGGTACGCGCTTCGTTTCCGCGGCATCCTCCCGCTGCAATCCCTTTGCAATCTCCTTTGCGCGCAGAATCACCGCCTCCGGCACGCCTGCGATCTTCGCCACCTGGATGCCGTAGCTCTCATCCGCGCCGCCGTATGCGATCTTTCTGAGGAAGACCACGCCGTCGGGGTTTTCCTTGACCGTGCTGCAAAGATTGCGTACGCCCGGAAGGCTTCCCTCTAAGACGGTCAGTTCGTGATAATGCGTGGCAAAAAGCGTTCTGGCACCGAGAATGTCCGGATCCGAAATGTATTCCACCACCGCCTTCGCGATGGCCAGCCCGTCCGTGGTGGACGTGCCCCTGCCGATTTCGTCCAAAATCAAGAGCGAGCGCTTTGTCGCGTTCCTTAAGATATTCGCCACCTCGCTCATCTCCACCATAAAGGTGCTGCGTCCGCTGGCCAGATCGTCCGAGGCGCCGACACGGGTGAAGATCCGGTCCGTCACGCCCACAACGGCGCTTTTCGCGGGAACAAAGGAACCGATCTGCGCCATGAGTACGATGAGCGCCGTCTGCCGGAGATAGGTGGATTTGCCGGCCATATTGGGACCCGTGATGATCAGACAACGGTTGTCCCCTGTGTCCAGCAGCGTATCATTCGCGACAAAGGCTTCCTTCTCCTCCTGCATCCGCTCCACGACCGGATGCCTGCCCTCGCGGATGTCGATCACCGCGTCCTCACTCAGCTGCGGTTTCACATAACGGTAACGCTCCGCGCAAAGCGCGAGCGAGGTCAGCACATCCAGTGTTGCCACGGCCTCTGCGGTTTTGCGCACGCGCGCGATCTCCTGTGCGATGCGGTCCCGGATCTCGCAGAACAGCACATATTCCCGCTGGTTGCGTTTTTCCCTTGCGCCGATGATCGTGTCTTCCAGTTCCTTGAGTTTTTCGTTCGTGTAACGCTCCGCGTTCGTTAAGGTCTGGCGGCGGATGAAATCCTCCGGAATCTCTCCCTGCCAGGTTTTGGACACCTCAAAGGCGTAGCCGAAGTTGTTGCTGTATTTGATTCTTACGTTTTTGATCCCCGTGCGCTGACGCGTTTCCTCTTCGAGTTCCAAAAGCCACTGCCTGCCGTTCGCGTCCGCTTCCCGCAGCCGGTCAACCTCTTCGTCAAAGCCGTCACGGATGATGCCGCCTTCCTTCACCGTCAGCGGCGCGTCCTCATCAATGGCCCTTGTCGTCAGGTCACAAAGATCGGTCAGCGGATCCGTTTGCTCATACAGCTGCCGAAGCAAAGGGGATTCCTCCGCAAGCTCCTGCATGGCGATGCGAAGCGCCGGCAGCATGTTCAGCGACTGTCCGAAGGCCAGCAGGTCCCTCGGATGCGCGGTCTGATAACTGATTCTGGCCATCAGGCGTTCCAGGTCATACACGGGCTTTAGGTATTCCCGGATCTCATCCCTGGTCACAACCTTGGACAGCAGCGCTTCCACCGCGTCCTGCCGGAGGCGCATCTCATACAGATCCGTCAGCGGCTGCTCCAGCCAGCTGCGCAGCTTTCTCGCGCCCATGGCCGTGCCGGTATGATCCAGCACCCAGAACAGGGTGCCGCGTTTCGTCTTGTCTCTCAGGGTTTCCGTCAGCTCCAGATTTCTGCGGGAAGCCGCGTCCAGCCACATATAGCGTCCCGTGGCATAGGGCACGACGGCTGTAATGTTGGAAAGCTCCGCCTGCTGCATCTTCTTCAGATACTGCAGGGCGGCACCCGCGGCCCTGACGGCAGCGGGAAGAATGTCAAGTCCGAGCGCGTTCACGGATGCGGCATGAAACTGGGAACAGAGCCTTGCCCGGCATACATCCGTATCAAACATCCGCTCCTCTAAACGGTACACGGCAATGCCGTAGCGTTCCTTCAGCTCCGCGATGTCCACGCCGCTGATGAGAAAGGCGTCGTTCGCAATGATCTCTGCCGGCATAAAACGGAAGATTTCATCCACTGTCAGCTTCCGCTCCGCCGTTTCCGTGACAAGAAATTCTCCCGTGGAAATGTCCGTCACGGCAATGCCCGTCACATCCTGCTCGGCACAGATGCACATGAGGTAATTGTTTCTGGTTTCATCCAGGGCGAGCATGTTGAGATTGGTGCCGGGGGTCACAATGCGCGTCACCTCCCGCTTCACCAGTCCCTTTGCGAACTTCGGATCCTCCGTCTGGTCACAGACGGCGACCTTGTATCCCTTGGAAACCAGCTTGGTCAGATAGTTCTCCGCCGCGTGATAGGGAACGCCGCACATGGGCGCGCGCTCCTCCAGGCCGCAGGCCTTTCCGGTCAGCGTCAGCTCCAGTTCTCTTGACACCGTCAGCGCGTCGTCAAAGAACATCTCATAGAAATCACCGAGACGGTAAAACAGAATGCAGTCCGGGTATTCCCTGCGCGTCTGTACATAAAGACGCATCATCGGGGAAAGACGTTCCACATCGATTTGCGAAATGTCGGTTGTCTGCGCCAAGCCGTATCTTCCTTACTACCGGAACCGCCGGGCGCTTAATACGCCGGGCCGATGTTTAACGATTCGCTCCAGTACTCCTTGTTGAACTGATCCCGGAAGCGGTAGCTGACGATCACATTGCCGTCACCCACCTCCGTGTTGGCGATTTCAATCTCGCCGTCCACCACCATCGGATTGCCGAGATAAAAGCTGTCCTCATAGGTACCGTTATAATTGTAATAGTCACAGAGGAAGTAGATCTCGTCACCGTCCTGCAGCGCCTCCGCGGTCTTCGCCACCGTGTCCGTTTCCCCGTCCAGGTAAGAGAAGGTGTAGCCCGCGACATAGCCCTCCGGATTGTCCTGGTCAAAGACCAGAAGCAGATCCGCGCGGTCCCCGTTCAGCTGCACGGGCACGCGGCCGGTGATGGTGTAGTCATCCCCGCTCTCGAAGGTGTCCAGGTAATAATAAGCCACCGGCTGACGATTCAGGGAGATCCAGGTATTATCGCTGTTCTTGGGCATGATCAGATTGCCCTCGTCATCATATTCCACGAGATTGTCGATGCCGAGATCAATGTAGCCCTGCCCGTCGTCATAGAACATGTTCAGCGCGACATCGTAAATCTTGTCCCATTCCTCTTCCGGCAGAACGATTTTGTAAGCATCCTCCGTCTCCACAATGGAAAGATACGTGGCGTCAAAAAGATTGTCCTCCAAAAAATCCGTCAGCTCGTCCCCGGAAAAAGGCGTCGCTTCCATAAACTCCACATTTCGTCCGGACAGGCCGCTGATCATGTCAAAGCCGCCGCCCAGGAAGGAATTCAGCAGGGAGTTGATGACATCACCGCCGCCGAGAGAAGAGCCGCTGTTGAGCGAACCCAGCAGGGAGTATGCGGGAGAACCGCTGCCGCCGGAAGCGATCTGTCCGCTGGTCTGTAAGGCAGCGAACTCACGGATGCAGGAGGAATAATCCGCGTCCATACCGATCTGCTTGTAGGTATTGACCGCGGAGTCCACATTGCTGGCACGCTGGTAAGGGAAATAGATCGAAACGCCGTAGGCGTTCGGGACATTGGCAGACGTGCGGTTGTACTTCACCGCGGCCTGTAGGGCCTCCGCCAGCTCCTTGCCCTCCGGCGTGCCCATGTTCAGCGCCAGATGCGCCAGGTCGACCTGGTCAATCCGGGTGTTTTGCGCGAACTCACGCGTGTCGTTCCGCGCTTTGGAAATCGTGCTGTATTCCTTTTCCTTGATGAGGGCGCTGATGGATTTCGAAAAAGCAGAAAGCTTTTCCGGCACCGTCGCCTTCAGCTCCGCCAGATCCACGATGGACAGCGTGGTCTTCTGCCCGCGGCAGTTCACCGAGCAGGCCCTGGTAAACTCGTCGATGATATTCTTGCCGATGTCCGTTGTCGGCATGGAGGTATTGCGGTTCAGTTCCGTCAGCCAGTTCGTGTAATACCAGCCGATGCCGGGCTCCGTTTCCTCGGAAGCGATCATGTAATCCGCGAACTCGTCCAGCATCAGCGCGTTTTCCACCGTCGCCATCAGGCAGGTGTCAAAGCCGATGAAATCAAAGGTCGTGCCGCCGTCCGTCAGCGCCTTCTTGATGCCGGCCAGCGTCATGCCGCCGTTGCGCGGATACTTTTCGTCATAGCCGTATCCCGCCACGCTGCCGCCGCCGTGATCCCAGAAGATCAGCGCGTTGCGGTTCGCAGGGAATTTCTGTGTGCAATACTGGATAAAGGAGGAAAGCGTGTCCGGGTTCGTCATGGCCGCCGTGCCCATGTTCTTTTCCAGGCAGATCAGCTCCCCGTCCTTCACCTGATAAATCTGGTTGTTGTTGCTGGAAATCGTGGTGTTGCGCCAGGACTTGCAGCCGCCCGTGTAAATGATCAGATTGACTTTATCGCCGATGTCCGCCTGCAGCATCTCATTGATGTCGTTCGTGGCCATGGCGCTCTTGGACTCCAAATCCGTTCCGCAGAGGAAGACCATGATGGTAAACACATCCTCTTTGTTGCCGAGGATCTGTGTGCGCTTCGCCCGCGCACCCTCCGCCACCGTCTGGTCCGGTAACACATCCGAACCCTGGTCTCCGCCGGAATAGCTGCCGGAGCCGTGTACCTCACCGGAGGATACCGGCTGCTCCACCTGTGTGACATTCCCGCCGCCGAGCAGATTGCTGAAGACGCCGCTGGCCAGGCCGCCGCCGCCGAGGAACAATGCGGCCACCACGGCGATTATCGTGCGGATCAGAGAAGACGATCCTCTCTGCTGCGTTTCTCCGCCGCCGAAGCCGTAAGAGGAAAAGTCACGGGCATCCTGTGAGCCGTACTCCTCCCGAAACGACGTGTGATGGGTGCCCATGCCCTGCTGCTGCGAAGACTGTGAAGACTGCTTTCCGGCATAGCCGTCCTGCGAGCCCACGGGTCCCGTGCCGAGCCCCTGTCCTCTCTTAAAGACGCCGCTTCCGCCGGAAACGACTTTTTTCTCTCTGCTGCGCGGTCTGTTCTCGCGATCCATACCTTCCTCCCTTAGTAAAAGACAACGACCGGCATTCCCGGATATGCCAGGTCATAGAACTGCTCCACCATGTCCAGCGGCGTGTTGACGCATCCGGCGCTGCCCGCGGTCTGATAAATCTTGCCGCCGAAGGTATTCCGCCAGAGCGCGTCATGGATGCCGTGGCCCCGGGTGGTAAATCCGATCCAGTAATTCGCAAAATGATTATTGATCAATGCCACGTTTCTTGCGCGGTTAATGGCGGGATAAATGCCCGCCGGCGTACCGTCACCGGCCGCGAGGTTTCCCGTCACCACCGGCGTCGACAGACGCAGCTCGTCATCCAGATAGAGATACATCATCTGCTCCGCGACGTCCACCTCGATGTAATCGCCGCGCACCGCGTCAATCCCCGTCCGCGTCCGTTCGCTGTGAATCTCGCGCCGGACCTCCTTCGAGCCCTCGCAAAAGGCCTTCAACAGAATGTCAAATTCCTTATCCAGATCCACTTCGGCAATGGGCTCCGGTTCCGCACCGAAAAACACGGCGCGTCCGCTGGTGGCATAAAACACGGTGGTATCTTCCTCCACGCGCATATTGTACTGGTCAAAGATCTGCCGCAGGGAATCGTACATGGCGGATTCCGAAACAATGAGGTTTCCCTCCGCGTCCGTCACAAATCCGTTTTCCGTCAGCACTTCCTCCGGAAAAGCGCATTCTTCTCCCCCGATCAGAAAGCGGCCGCTGCCGGGCTTCGGATCCTCTTCCGTTTCCGCCTGCATACGCTCCAGGGAAGCACGCGTCACAAACCAGTTCCTGGCGGATTCGCTGTCGATCACAACCTCGCTTGTGCCGAAGACATAGGTCACGCGGAAATCATCCGCGCCGGCACATTTCTTTTCCGTATCCTCCAGCGTCGTCCGCGTCAAAGTCTGCGGCGGCGCGGCATGTGCCGTCAGGGAACAGGCCAAAAGCAGCCCTGCGACAAAAAACACTGCGCTCTTTCTTTTCATCAACGAAAAAGCCCCCTTTTGAAAACAATCATATTATTTTATCACATTTCAGAGGAGAATACCATCAGAACCGCTACATTTATAACACCGTGAAGTGAAAAAGTAAATTCCACTCTGAAGGGGGCGAAGTGGAAACAAGTCTTGCAGGCATTTCCACTTGGAAATTACTCTTACGCCCTATCGCCTTATTCTTCTTTTGTCTATTCTCGTGTATAGTAATTCATGTTG
>JAFZLB010000055.1 GCA_017551665.1 Lachnospiraceae bacterium | reverse complement strand
TGTATCGGTCTCCCGCCTGTGCAGGAGGCGCGGCATCGGTAAGGCACTGCTTACCACGGCCCTGAGCCTTGCAAGAACGGAACACGGCGCCGAGAACTTCACGCTTGAAATGCGTGTTTCCAACGCGCCCGCCCGCGCACTCTACGAGCGCCTCGGCTTCACGTACGAAGGCACCCGCCCGGGCTACTACACGCATCCGCGCGAGGATGCGTGCATCTACTGGATGAGATGAGCCGGGCGATCCTGCGGGGACGCATGCTTGCATGCGGAACGGCAGGAGCATCCGGCGAGTCAACAAGTATGAGGAAGAAGTGCGATAGCATGGATTCCGAATACTTGCAGGATTGCGGGAGTGCGAAGCACGAAGCAATCCGTACTCATCCAGTGAAGTACAGAACACTTCCGGGCGCCGTGAAAGGATTATCTACACATGATCGACGTATGCTTACTCGGCACGGGCGGGATGATGCCCATGCCAAACCGCTATCTGACCGCACTCATGCTGCGCTACAACGGCGCGGCCATTCTCGTTGACTGCGGCGAGGCGACGCAGATCGCCATGAAAAAGCGCGGCTGGTCGCCGCATGACATCGACGTGATCTGCATTACGCATTTTCACGCGGATCATGTGTCGGGGCTGCCGGGAATGCTGCTGTCCATGGGCAACGCGGACCGCACGGAACCGGTGCTTGTCATCGGGCCGAAGGGCGTGCGTCATGTCGTGGAATCGCTCATGGTGATTACACCGCGCCTGCCCTTTGAGCTGCGCTTCCATGAGCTGCTGGAGCAGGAGGAGTCCTTCGTCATGGACAAAGAGCGGATGCCGCGGCTGGCCGTGACGGCCTTTCATGTGAAGCATAACATGAACTGCTACGGTTACCGCTTTGACCTCGCGCGCATCGGGCGCTTCGACGTGGAAGCCGCAAAGGCGCAGGGCATTGACATGCGCTACTGGAACCGGCTGCAGAAGGGTGAGACGATCAAGGCCGAGGACGGCCGCGTCTTCACGCCGGACATGGTGCTGGGGGCGGCGCGCAAGGGGCTGCGCCTGACCTACGCGACGGACACGCGCCCGACGGAATCCATCGTCCGGAACGCGCAGGACGCCGATTTGTTCATCTGCGAGGGCATGTACGGCGAAGAGGACAAGATCGGCAAGGCGAAAGAACACATGCACATGACGATGCAGGAAGCGGCGCGTCTGGCGAAGAAGGCGCAACCGAAGGAACTGTGGCTGACGCATTACAGCCCGTCCATGATGAATCCTTCCGCATTTCACAAAGAGATCCAGAACATCTTCCCGCGGACCGTGACCGCACGGGACGGGCGGACGCTGACGCTGAAGTTCGAAGACGAAGAGGCGCATGACGAACCGGCTGATTAAAACCTTCATCAGGTATCCGGAAAAAACGGATGACCCGGCCACGCGCACGGCCTACGGCAGGCTCGCGGGGACGACGGGGATCGTCTGCAATCTGCTGCTCTTTGCCGCGAAGCTGGTCATCGGTATTCTTAGCGCTTCCATCGCCGTGACCGCGGACGCCTTCAATAACCTCTCGGATGTGGCGGCCTCCGTCGTGGCGCTGATCGGTTTCTATGTCGCGGCCAAGCCGCCGGACGAGGAGCATCCCTTCGGGCACGCGCGCTTCGAATACATCTCCGGGCTCGCGGTGGCCGGCCTGATGCTGATCGTCGGCTTCGAGTTTCTTTCGGAATCCGTCAAAAAAATCATGGCACCGGAAGCGGTCGGCTTTTCCGGCGTGCTCGTCGTGACGCTGGTGCTGGCCTGTCTCGTCAAGCTGTGGCTGTACTTTTTTTATGCCCGCATCGGAACGACCATTGATTCCGCCGCGCTGAAGGCGACGGCCAAAGACGCGCGCAATGACGTGATCACCACGCTCGCCGTGCTTTTGGCCATGACGGCGGAGCATTTCACGGGGCTGATGATCGACGGCTATACCGGTGTCATCGTCGCGCTGCTCATCATGATCAGCAGCGTGCGCACGGCCATGGAGACGATTTCCCCGCTCCTGGGCGAGACCGCGGATCCCGCGCTGGTGCGTTTTCTTTCCGACAAGATTCTTGCTTACGACGAACGCATCATGGACATCCACGATCTCATGGTGCATGACTACGGCCCGGGCCGGCGCTTCGCCTCCGTCCACATGGAGATTGACGCGAAGGAGGATATCTTAGAGACCCATGAGCTGATCGATGCCGTGGAGCGGATGGTGTATACGGAGGATCACATCCAGCTGCTGATTCATCATGACCCGGTGGTGACGGACGACCCGGTGCAGAACCATCTCAGGCGGATGATCACGAAGCATCTGCTGCTGACGGACGAGCGGCTCAGGGTGCATGACTTCCGCGTGGCGCACCGTGCGGGAGGCAACGCCGTCGTCTTTGACCTTGTGGTGCCGCCGGAGCTGGTGAAGGAAGAGGAAGAGATCCGGAAAAGCATCCGCCATCTGCTGGACAGGGAAGAGGAAAAATTCGAGCTGGACATCACCTTCGATACGCAGAGCTTCAACCAGTATATACGAAAAAGAGATAAGAAAAAAATGAAAAAATGAACAACCCGGGGCGTTTGCTTTTCGACCCCTTTTATTGTATAATTTTTATTTGTTCACGGCCGAAAATTGTCAACCGTTTTCGGACGCGTCCAAACGGTTGCTAACGGTACTCACAGGAATGGAAAAGGAGAAAGAAATGAAAAAGAGAGTTATGGCAATGCTTCTGTTGTGCGTGATGGCCTTCAGCCTCGTGGCCTGCGGCGGTTCTTCCGGCGGCAGCGCGTTTGCGGGCGAGTGGAAGATCGAAAGCATGGAAGCCGAGGGAATGAAGATCGAGAAGGATATGCTGTCCATGATGGGCATGGATGATATCAGCATGAAAATCACGGAAGACGGCAAGGTCACGATGAACATGCTCGGCGAGGAAGAAACCATCCAGGGCAAGGTGGACGGCAACAAGCTGGTTCTGGAGCAGGACGGCGAGACCGTAAACATGATCATCGACGGCGGCAAGCTGGTCTGGGATATGGGTGAAGAAGGCAATATGGTCTTCACGAAGTGAGGCTGCAGACAGGAATGTAAGAGGCGGGGCGGTGCGCGGCGCAATGAGCGCAGGGCACCGCCTTTTCACAGCAGGACGAAACATGACTGCGACTGAAAGGAGAAGAGGATGGCTTTTTGTATGAGTTGCGGTGCGCAGCTGGCGGAGGGAACGGCCTTTTGTTCCAACTGCGGTGCGCCGGTACAGATGCAGGCGGCACCGGGCGCGGTGCAGCAGGCAGCGGAAGAAGTAAAGGAACAGGTAACGGAGCAGGTACAGCAGACGGCGGACAGCTTCGGCGAAGCTGCAACGTCCTTCGGCGAGCAGACGCAGGGGCCGGCCATGTCCTTCGGCAGTGAACCGCAGGGACCGGCGATGTCCTTCGGCGCGCAGGAAGCACAGCCCGCCATGCAGATGCAGCAGGACTTCGGCGCGCAGCCTTCCATGCAGATGCAGCAGGACTTCGGCGCACAGCCTTCCATGCAGCAGCAGCCCGCCATGCAGATGCAGCAGGATCCGATGCAGCAGCAGGCATGGCAGCAGGGGCAGGCCTACGCCCAGGGCGGCGGTGCTTACGCGCAGCCGGAACAGAAGAGCAAAAAGGGCCTGGTCATCGGCCTTGCCGTCGGCGGCGTGGTGCTTGTGGCGGCGATTGTACTTCTCGTGCTCTTCCTCACGGGCGTGATCGGCGGCGGTGGCGGCGCCAACAAGTTTGTCGGCGAGTGGAAATTCGAAAAGATGAGCATGATGGGTCTGGAGATCACCAAGGACACGATCAGCGCCTTCGGCATGGGCGACATGGACATGAAGGTCGTGATTTCCGAGGACGGCACGGTCAAGATGGATGTCTTCGACGAGTCGGAAACCTTCCAGGGAACCTTCAGCGAGGACGGCAAAAAGCTGACGATTTCGCAATACGGGGAATCGATCGAGTTTGTCATTGAGGGCGGTGATCTCGTCTTTGCCATGGAGCAGGACGGCTTTGAGGCGAAGATGGTGTTCACCAAATAACGAAACGGAACGGAGAACCTTTTATGGGACTGTTCACAAAGATCGTCGGAACACATTCCGAACGGGAATTAAAGCGCATCGAAAGCATCGTGCAGGAAATCGAGTCCAAGCGGGCCTACATGATGTCGCTTTCGGACGCGCAGCTGCGGGCGCAGACAAACTCCTTCAAGAGTAAGCTGGCCGGCGGCAAGACGCTGGATGACATTTTGCCGGAGGCCTACGCCACGGTGCGCGAGGCCGCAAGGCGCGTGTTCCAGACGCCGGATCCGGAGACGGATGAAATGTACGGCAAGCGCCGCGCCTCGGATTATGACTCCGAGGCCCACGGCATGGAGCATTTCCGCGTGCAGCTGATCGGCGGCATTGTGCTGCATCAGGGCCGTATCGCGGAGATGCGCACCGGTGAAGGCAAGACGCTTGTCGCGACGCTCCCCGCGTATCTGGACGCGCTGGAGGGCAAGGGCGTGCACGTGGTCACGGTCAATGATTACCTGGCCAAGCGTGACGCGTCCTGGATGGGCCGCATTCACCGCTTTCTGGGGCTCACCGTCGGCGTCATCCTGAACGGCATGACGCCGGACGAGCGCAGGGAAGCGTACAACTGCGACATCACCTACGTCACGAACAACGAGCTGGGCTTTGATTACCTGCGCGACAACATGGCGATTTACAAAAACCAGCTCGTGCAGCGCGGTCTTCACTACGCCATCATCGACGAGGTGGACTCCATCCTCATCGACGAAGCGAGAACGCCGCTCATCATTTCCGGACAGAGCGATAAATCCACGAAGCTGTATGAGGCCTGTGATCTTCTGGCCAAGCAGATGAAGCGCGGCTCGGGCACGGGCAAGTTTTCCAAGATGGACGCCATCATGGGCGCCGTGCCGGAAGAGGACGGGGATTTCATCGTCAACGAAAAGGACAAGATCGTCAATCTGACGGAGCAGGGCGTGGCGCGCGTGGAGAGTTATTTCCACATTGACAACCTGGCGGACCCGGAGAACTTAGAGATTCAGCACAACATCATCCTGGCGCTGCGCGCGAACAACCTCATGCACCGGGATCATGATTACATCGTGCGGGACGACGAGGTGCTGATCGTTGACGAATTCACGGGTCGTGTGATGCCGGGCAGACGTTATTCCGACGGTCTGCATCAGGCGATTGAGGCCAAGGAGCATGTGAAGGTGAAGCGTGAGTCCAAGACGCTTGCCACGATCACCTTCCAGAACTTCTTCAACAAGTTTGACAAGAAATGCGGCATGACCGGTACGGCACTGACGGAGGAACAGGAATTCCGTGACATCTACGGCATGGACGTCATCGAGATCCCGACGAACCGTCCCGCCATCCGCAAGGACTTACAGGACGCGGTGTACAAGACGAAGGTGGAAAAATACGCCGCCATTTTGGACGCCGTGGAAGAAGCACACGCGAAGGGACAGCCCGTGCTCGTCGGTACGATCACCATCGAGACCTCGGAGCTGCTCAGTGCGCTCTTCAAAAAAGCGGGGCTCCCGCATAACGTGCTGAACGCCAAGTTCCATGAGCAGGAAGCGGAGATCGTTTCCCATGCCGGGGAACACGGCGCCATCACCATCGCCACGAACATGGCGGGCCGCGGTACCGATATCGTGCTGGACCCGGAGGCCAAGGCGGCGGGCGGCTTAAAGATCATCGGCACGGAGCGGCATGAGTCCAGACGCATTGACAATCAGCTGCGCGGTCGTTCCGGCCGTCAGGGGGATCCGGGCGAATCGAAGTTCTTCATCGCTTTGGAAGATGACCTGATGCGTCTCTTCGGACAGGAGCGCCTGATCGGCATGTTCAATGCCTTAGGCATCCCGGAGGGACAGGAAATTGAGCACAAGATGCTCACGAGCGCCATTGAGCGCGCGCAGAAGAAGATTGAGGAAAACAACTTCGGCATCCGTAAAAACCTGCTGGAATATGACCAGGTCAACAACGAACAGCGCGAGATCATTTACAAGGAGCGCCTGAAGGTGTTGAACGGCGAGAGCATGCGGGACACCGTCTACGGCTTCATCACGGACTTCGTGTCCGAGAAGGTGCGCGGCGTCGCGGCGGAGACGGATCCGGAGCACTGGGATCTGGATGAACTCAATGAGCTCATCCGCCCGGTCATTCCCATGAACCGCATCAACAACGGCCGCATCCGCGAGCATACGGCGGAAGGCCTGGAGCAGCAGCTCAAGGAAGAAGCGGTTCGTCTGTATGAAATGAAGGAAGCGGAGTTCCCGGAACCCGAGGCCATCCGCGAAATCGAGCGTGTCATTCTGCTGCGCGTCATCGACCGCAAGTGGATGGATCACATCGATGACATGGATCAGCTCCGCCAGGGCATCGGTTTGCAGGCCTACGGTCAGCATGACCCGCTGGTGGAATACAAGATGGCGGGCTTTGAAATGTTCGACGAAATGACACGCGCCATCAAGGAAGAC
The DNA here is from genome assembly GCA_017551665.1 of Lachnospiraceae bacterium. GTDB lineage: Bacteria > Bacillota > Clostridia > Lachnospirales > Lachnospiraceae > Butyrivibrio. The sequence continues at coordinate 11,270 of JAFZLB010000055.1, read as the reverse complement.
ACCATCCGCCTGCTGTATCATGTGCAGATTCAGGAGAAGGTGGAGCGGCAGCAGGTGGCGAAGGTCACGGGCACAAACAAAGACACGAGCGCCAAGCGCGAGCCGACGGTGCGCAAGACCATCGAGCCGCGCCCGAACGATCCCTGCCCCTGCGGGAGCGGGAAGAAGTATAAGGCTTGTCACATGCGGATGGGACTGAAAGCAACTTGATGAGAGCGAGCGAAGGCGACGCTCGAATCTAGTGCAAAGAACGTCCTTGTGAAAAAACACTGTGTAGAGGTAAGTATGCTCCAACTTGATCAAATGAAATCTGAGCTCACCGCGCAGCGCGACACGTTGACGGAAGTCGTGTCCGGGCTGGAGGTGGAGAGCAAGAAAAAGAGAATCGAGGAGCTCTCCCGCGAAATGGAAGAGCCGGATTTTTGGGATGTGCCGGAGCGCGCGAACAAAAAGACGAAGGAGCTGAAAACGCTTCAGGATACCGTGGCGCAGGCCGAGGGTCTGACGCGTCAGTACGATGAAATCCTCGAAATGATTGACATGGGCAACGAGGAAGGCGTAGAGGACACGGAGCTTGCCGACGGCATCCGCGCGGATCTGGATCAGTTCACGCAGACGCTGGATAACCTCCGCGTTTCCAACCTGCTCTCCGGCGAGTATGACAACTGCAACGCCATTCTGAAGCTGGCCGCCGGCGCGGGCGGGACGGAGAGCTGTGACTTCTGCCAGATGCTCTTCCGCATGTACACGCGCTGGGCGGAGCACAAGGGCTACACGCTCTCCGTGCTGGATGAGCTGGACGGCGACGAGGCCGGCATCAAAACCGTCACCTTCCAGATCGACGGCGAGAACGCTTACGGTTACTTAAAATCCGAAAAGGGCGTGCACCGTCTCGTGCGCATTTCGCCCTTCAACGCGCAGGGCAAGCGGCAGACATCCTTTGTATCCCTCGATGTCATGCCGGAGCTGGAGGATGATGTGGACGTGGAAGTCAATCCGGACGATCTGCGCATTGACACCTACCGTTCCTCCGGCGCGGGCGGACAGCACATCAACAAGACCTCTTCCGCCATCCGCATCACGCACATTCCGACGGGCATCGTCGTCACCTGCCAGAACGAGCGCAGCCAGTTCCAGAACAAGGACAAGGCGATGCAGATGTTGAAGAGCCGCCTGTACCTGATGAAGCAGGAAGAAAACCAGGCGCTGCGCGACGACATCCGCGGCGAGGTGAAGAAGATCGATTTCGGTTCGCAGATCCGTTCTTATGTGCTGCAGCCGTACACGATGGTGAACGATCTGCGCTCAGGCTTCAAGTCCGCGGGCGCACAGGCCGTCCTGGACGGAGACCTGGATCCCTTTATCAACGCGTATCTGAAGTGGAAGGCCACGGGCGGTAAGCCCGTCGGTGAGGACAGTGATGCGTAAATCCTTCCGCCGTCACCTTGGGCAGCATGCCCTCAGTTTTGTCATTATGGCCGTCGCCTGTGTGCTGATCCAGGGGCGGCTTTTGTTACAGCCCTCCGTCGGCATTGATACCGAGGTGATGCTTTACAACAAGGAGCTGCAGTACATCGCCTGGCAGAGCATCGGCAGACAGGGCCTCGTGCTGCTGTCGCGCCTCTTTCAGCCGGGCAGCTTTTCGCTGATGCGTGCCGGCGTTCTGACGCTGGTATTTCTTGTGCTTGCGGTCATTCTCTGGACCTATGTGTTTTCCGAAGAGGGGGAGGATGCATCGAGATTACAGGTGCTCGTTTCTTCGCTCGTGCTCGTGTGCTCGCCGCTCCTGACGGAGCAGTTTTATTTCCGCCTGCAGGCGGCGGAGGTCGCGCTGACCATGTCTCTTGTCGCGCTCTCGCTGCTTTGCCTGCGTGCCTTCCGGGACGAAAACAATGTCGTTGCTTTATGTGTTTCCGTGCTGCTCCTTGCCTTTTCCGTTTCCGTGTATCAGTCCTTTGTCGCGCTCTTTCTGACGGGCGCTGCGATACAGTATGTGCAGCTGGTGTTTGCGGGCGCGGACAAACAGCGACGGAAGCGTGCGCTGCTTTCTTCCTGCGCGGTCTTTGTCGCGGGCTATCTGCTGTGCTTTGCGGCCACAAGGCTCTTAAGCCCGGACGGCATGTACGCTGCGGGTGAAATCTTCTGGCAGAGCAGATCGTTCGCGGAGAATCTGACGGACATTCTGCGTTCGTATGCTTACGTCTACGGCGCAAGAAACATGGACTTCACGCCGGCCATCCCGCTGACGGCTGTGCCGGTGATTCTCTTTGCGGTACGTTTTTTGCGCCGGGAGAAAAGTGCGAAAAGGCCGCTGTTGGCCGGGCTTGCGGCGCTGCTGCTCATCGCGCCCTTTGCGGTGCATTTGTTTGTGGGCGGCTCCCTGCCTGCAAGGGCACGCTTTCCGGTGAGCTTTCTTTATGCCTTTCTGGCCTTTTTGGCGACGCGGCTGATGGAGGTATTTTTCCACGCGGAAAAGAAGGACGGCGGTATGGGGCGGATGCTTTGCGCCTATCTGACGGCGCTGGTGCTCTTTGGCGGCATCGTGCACAGCGGCTATGTTTCCTTTTATCTCGGCAGGACGGATCTGACGCGCTACCGCGGGGACGTGGACTTCGCGCAGACACTCTGGCAGGAGACGGCGGTGCTGCGTTCGGAGCTGCAGGATCCCGCGGCCGTGACCTACGCCTTTTACGGCGCACATGCCGCGGAGACGGAGGCGGTGTCCGAGGTGATCGGGAAATCGATTTTCGGCTGGGACGCGGAAGAGGAGAGCGGCTGGCGGAGTGCCCCGCGCATCCGTTATCTTTTCGCCTATCTCGGCATGCCTTATGCCGCACCGGACGCGGCACAGATCAAAGAAAATGCGCCGGACGCCTCGGCCATGCCGGTCTTTCCCGAAGCAGGCAGCATCATTCGCCGGGAGAATCTCATCTTCGTCAAGCTCAGCGAGAAAAAATAAGGGAGGAATAAGCCGCCCGGTATCCTGCCGCCGGCAGGGTCTTTGTTCCGGGCGGGTCTGTTTCCTCCGTTCCCCTACTACAACATACGGCAAAGCTCTGTCAGCGAAATACGGCTTCTTCCTCCGCGAGGATGGTTGAAAAGCCGATGGAGACGTTCTGTTTCAGGGCTTCCCTGCGCACACGCGCTTCCTGCCTGGCCTGGTAGTGATCCGTACGGGACACTGCCCCGACCCTCGAATACGCCGGTGTTTCCATCGGGCTGCGGAGAAAATCCGCCAGTTCCATCTGCACGTAGATCATTTTTGCCACCTCCTTGTGTCAACTGCCAATTCCACCAGATCACGTGGTCTTACTTGTCGCTCATACCATATATCGGAGATTGACCGGCCCGGATTAACAGTATTTAGTGTTTTTTTATATTTTTTTACGAACAGAGTGCGCACGAAGGCCAAAAGCATAGTATAATGTGAAGAAGAAGGGAGGAAGGCGCATGATTACCATCTCCGTTTGTATGATCGTGAAGGACGAGGAACAGACCATCCGGCGTTGTCTGGAGTCGCTCAACGGTGTCTATGATGAGCTGATTGTGGTGGACACGGGCTCGACGGATGACACGAAGCGGATTGCGAAGGACTGCGGGGCGCAGGTCTATGATTACGTCTGGCAGCAGGACTTTGCGGACGCGAGGAACTTTGCCTTTTCCAAGGCGAATTGCGAATACATTTATTCCGCGGACGCGGACGAGACGCTGGATGAGGAAAACCGCCAGCGCTTTCTGATTCTCAAGGAGCATCTGAATCCGGACATCGACATCGTGCAGATGTGGTACCGCAATCAGTTAAAGTACGAGACGGTGTATAATTATGACAAGGAGCTGCGCCCGAAGCTCTTCAAGCGCATGCGCCCCTTCATCTGGGAGGGCGCGGTGCATGAGCAGGTGCGGATGAATCCGATTGTGTTTGACGCGGATGTGGAGATCGATCATCATCCCGCCACCAGCCACGCGTCCAGAGACCTGGAGTATTTCCGCCGGTCCGTTGAGCGCGGCGGCCTGTTGGACGCGAGACTGCATGACATGTACGCACGGGAGCTGACGAAGGCGGGCACGGAGGAGGATTTCGCCCTGGCGAGGCCCTATTTTGCCGAGGCCGCGGAGGACGCGAACCGCTCCATGGACGAGGTGAAGCAGTCCTTTTACATCCTTGCGCGGACGGCGCGCATGGCGGGGGACAAGGAAACCTTTTTCAAATACGCCCTGCGCGATGTCGCCTGTGAGGCCACGAGCGAGATGTGCTTTGAATTAGGCTGTTTCTTCCGCGACGCGGGCGATCTCAGGGAAGCGAAGCTCTGGTTCTTCAATGCCCATTATGAGCAGCAGCCGCTGCTGGATCTGCACCGCGCGGGCGATTTGGCCCTGCAGGAGCTTGTGGCCTGCTGTTCGGCCCTCGGCGATACGGAGGAACTCATTGCCGCAAGGCAGGCGCTGGATGCCTGGATCGAGGCCCACGCGCCGGTACACTGAAATGGAAAACTGGAAAACACGGGTCCGGCGGGTGACACCGTACACCCCGGGCATGCAGCCCGCGCCGGACGCGAAGCTGATCAAACTCAATACCAACGAATGTCCCTATCCGCCTTCGCCGAAGGTGGCGGAGGTCTTTGCGCGTTTTGAGGCCGGGACGCTGCGCCTGTATCCGCAGCCGGACGCTGACGCTCTGACGGAAGCGCTCGCGGCGTATCACGGCGTAGCGAAGGAGCAGGTCTTTACCGGCGTCGGCAGCGACGAGGTCCTGGCGCTGGCCTTCCTTACGTTTTTTGCGGGAGAGGGGCATGAGGCAAGGCCCGTTTTTTTCCCGGACGTGACCTATTCCTTTTACGCGGTCTGGGCGGATCTTTTCGGCATTCCTTATGAGACAAAGGCGCTGCGGGAGGATTTTTCCCTTGACGCTGCGGATTACGCGGACGCGCCCGGCGGCGTTGTCCTCGCCAATCCGAACGCGCCGACCTCGCTGGCCGCGCCGCTGTCTTTGATCGAAGAGATTGTGGCGAAAAACCGGGGCACGGTTGTGATTGTGGATGAGGCTTATATTGACTTTGGCGGCGAAACGGCGCTGCCGCTGCTTGCAAAGTATGACAACCTTCTCGTCACGCGCACCTTTTCCAAATCCCGCGCGATGGCGGGGATGCGCGTGGGTTACGCCGTCGGCAACGCGGAGCTGATCGCCTGTCTGAAGAATACGAAGTTTGCGTATAATTCTTATACGATGAGCAGGGTTGCAATCGAAACGGGCGTCGCGTCGATTCGGGACGAGGCGTACTTCCGCGAGACGGTGGAGAAGATCAAGGCGACGCGGGAGCGGCTGGCAAAGGAGCTGTCCGCTCTTGGCTTTACCTTTCCGCCCTCTGCCGCGAACTTTTTGTTTGTACGGCATCCGCAGGCCGACGCGAAGACGCTGTACGAGGCTCTGATGAAAGAACACATTTACGTCCGTTACTTTGCCGCACCGCGCACGAAGGACTATCTGCGCGTCACGGTGGGGACGGAGGAAGAAGCGGAGGCGTTGCTTGCGTTTTTACGCGCGTATCCGCCGCTTCATGGATAAATCAACGGGGAGCATACAAAGATGTTTTTGAAATATGTGGTCTGCTTTTTTATTTCCATGGTGCCGCTGATCGAGCTGCGCGGCGCAATTCCCTATGCCTTCAATCCTTTTTTTATGGGCGATCCGCTGCCGCTGCTGCCGGCATACATCGTCTGTGTCATCGGCAATATGCTGCCGGTGCCGGTCATATATTTCTTCGCCCGCAAGGTACTGGAATGGGGAAAGGATAAGAAATACACGGCGAAGTTTTTTACCTTCTGTCTGGAGAAGGGCGAGAAGGGCGGACAGAAGCTGCAGGAGAAAGCGGGGCGCGGTCTTTTTCTTGCGCTGCTGCTGTTTGTCGGCATTCCCATCCCCGGCACGGGTGCCTGGACAGGAACGCTGGCCGCCAGCATTCTCAACATGAAGTTTAAGGAGAGCATCATTGCGGTGATGCTGGGCGTCATTTTGGCCGGCATCATCATGGGGCTGATCAGCGCGGGTCTTTTCGGCGCCGTCACGTAAGGGACGCGGGCAGCAGGGAGCAGGGAATGGAGAGCAGGATTTCCGTGCGCGCCTTTGTGGAGTTTCTTCTGCAAAGCGGCGATATCGATAACCGGGTACGCGCGGTGTCCGAGACGGCGATGCGGGAGGGCGCGCGGCTGCACAAGCGCATCCAGGCCTCGCGCGGCGCGGACTATCAGGCGGAGGTGCCGCTGTCCTTTTCCTTTGACACGGGGCGCTATACGCTCCGCATTGACGGGCGTGCGGACGGCTTGATGCTGTCCGGCGACGCGGGCGAGCTGCCGGAAGAGGACGGACAGCTTTCGCTCTTTTCTTTGCCCGCGGAGGAAGCGGAACCGGCGGAGAATCTGCCGCCGGAAGAGGAGCTTCCGCTGATCGAGGAAATCAAGGGCACCTACCGTGACGTGAAAAAACTGGAAGCGCCGCTTCCCGTGCATCTTGCGCAGGCGAAATGCTATGCGCATTTTCTTTGCCTGCAAAGGGGCTTTTCCGCCGTGCGCGTGCAGATGACCTACGGCAATCTGGATACGGAGGAGCTAAAGCTCTTCCGGGAAACGCATACGGCGGCGTCTTTGGCGGAGTGGTTTGACGGACTGCTGAAGCGCTATCTTGTCTGGACGGATCTGCGCTACGACTGGGCCATTCTCCGCACGGAGTCCATCCGGCAGACCGTCTTTCCCTTTGCTTATCGTGAGGGGCAGAAGGAGCTCGCGGCCGCGGTGTACCGCACGATCATTCACGGCAGACAGCTGTTTTTAGAGGCACCGACCGGCAGCGGAAAGACGCTGTCCACGGTCTTTCCCGCGATCAAAGCGATCGGTGAGGGCAAGGCGGAGCGGCTGTTTTATCTGACCGCGCGCACGATCACGCGTCAGGCGGCGGAAGAAGCCGTGCGGCTGCTGCGCGAAGGCAGCGGTCTTCGCTTCAAGACCGTGACGCTGACGGCGAAGGAAAAGATCTGCCCGCAGGAACAGTGCGAGTGCAATCCCGAGGCCTGTCCTTACGCGAAGGGGCATTTTGACCGCATTTTAGAGGCCTTGTACGAACTCGTCACGGAGGAGGAGCATTTTCCCCGGGACGTGATTCTGCGCTACGCGAACAGGCACACGGTCTGTCCCTTTGAGCTGTCTTTGGACGCCTCGCTCTTTGCGGACGGCATCATCTGTGATTACAACTATGTCTATGACCCCTTCGTGTATCTGCGCCGCTTTTTTGCGGAGGACGAGAAGGGCGCGCATATTTTCCTGACGGACGAGGCCCATAACCTCGTGGAGCGCGGCCGGGAGATGTACAGCGCCGCGCTGCCGGAGAAGGAGCTGCTGAAGGCCATGCGTGCCGTACAGAAGGCGACGGGCTTCGGAGAGATCCGCGCGGGCCTGCGGGAGCTGCTTTCGGAGACGGAGGAGGCCGCCCGGGAGCTGAAGGGGAAAAGCGCCGCGCCCTATCACCGGATTGACGATCTGATGCGCCGCGTGAACGGTCTGTCCAAGGCGCTGTCCGATTTTATGGAAAAACCGCGTGGAACGGAGGAGCAGCAGAAGGAAATGCGTGCGCTCTTTCTTACGCTGTACCGCTTCCGCACGATTTATGAGCGCATGGACGCGCGTTACCGCGTTTTGGCGATGCAGGAGGCCGCGGAGGGCTTTTTCGTCGCGATCCGCTGCGTGGACCCCTCCGGCGACCTTGCGGCCTGCACGGCGCGGGGCATTGCCGGCATCTTCTTTTCGGCGACGCTGCTGCCGGTGCAGTATTACAAGCGCCTGCTCGGCGGAACGAAGGAGGATTTTGAGATCTACGCGAAGACCTCCTTTGCGCCGGAGCGCCTGGGCGTCTTTGTGGTGAGCGACGTGACCAGCCGCTATACGGCGCGGGGGGAGGAGAGTTATCGCCGGATTGCCCTGGCCGTCGAAGAATGTGTCCGGGCGAGACGCGGCAATTACATGGTCTTTTTCCCTTCGTTTTCCTTCCTGGAGGAGGTCAGCGCCCTGTACCGGCCCGCACCGGACGGCTCGGAGCGTCTGATTGTGCAGGCGAAGGACATGACGGAAGAGGCCAGGGAGCGGGTGCTGGCGCAGTTTCAGGGTTGCAGGGGCGCGGCGGACGGTGTTTCCGCGGCTGTGGCGGCGCTGCCCGGCGTGGAGTTTGAGATCGAAGAGGTCGAGGATGTGGGCGTGACGCTCTTTGCGGTGCTCGGCGGCATCTTCAACGAGGGAGTGGACCTGCCCGGGGATGCGCTCATCGGGGTCTGTATTGTCGGCACCGGACTGCCCCAGGTGGGAACGGAGCGGGACATCATCCGGGACTGGTTCGACGAGGCCTCCGGCGACGGCTTTGATTACGCTTACCGCTACCCGGGAATGAACCGTGTGCTGCAGGCAGCGGGCCGTGTGATCCGGACGGAGGAGGATCTGGGCGTCGTCGTGCTTTTGGATGAAAGATTCCGCGAAACCCGCGTCAGAACGCTGTTTCCGAGGGAATGGCAGGGCATAAAAACCGTCGGGACCGATGAGGTCAGACAGGCGTTATCGGATTTTTGGAAAGAATGGGAGATCACGTCTTGAATTGTACGAGTTTTTGATAAAATTATGTAATAGATCTTTCAGAAAACTAACAGAATTACGATAATGACAAAAACGTCATTGTGGATAACTCTGTGGAAAATGGGGATTGACGCCGATAACTGACGCGAAAGGCAGTAAAACAGGGGAAAAAGGAAGACGAAAATTCGTCTATCGAAATACCGTTTATGTCATGGTCGGATAAAAACTGTCCAGGTCAATCATCATAAAACGTTTCAAAATTGTCCGACAAGACCGTCAGAAAACGGGTCTTTCTACTATAAAAAAGTGTTTTTGGAGTAAAAAATGGCAAGGCAGGAGCAGAAAAACAGCATTTTCTTCCAAGGTGCGAAGGACGGTGTGCCGGTGGCACTCGGCTATTTTGCCGTTTCCTTTGCCTTCGGGGTGATGGCTGCCGAGGGCGGCCTGTCCGTTTTGCAGGCGGTGCTGCTGTCGCTGCTGAATGTGACCAGCGCGGGGCAGTTCGCGGGTCTCAATGTCATCCTGGCCGGCGGTGCGCTGGCGGAGATCGCCCTGACGCAGATCGTGATCAATCTGCGCTACGCCCTGATGAGCCTGACGATCTCCCAGAGGCTGCCGGAGAAGACCGGCGTGCCTCTGCGCCTCGGCATGGCTTATGCCGTCACGGACGAGATTTTCGCGCTGGACGCGGCTTATCCCGCACCGCTGGAGACAAGATATCATTTCGGTGCCATGTGTACGGCGGTGCCGGGCTGGGTGCTCGGAACAGCGCTCGGCGCCTTTGCGGGCAGCATTCTGCCGGACAATGTCCTGAGCGCGCTCTCCGTCGCGCTCTACGGCATGTTCCTCGCGATCATCATCCCGCCTGCGCGGGAGAGCAGGGTTTTGGCCGGCGTCATTCTTCTCGCGATGTTTGTGAGCACGCTCTTTTCCGTGCTGCCGGTGCTGAAGGACATCACCACCGGCTTTTCCGTCGTGCTGATCACGGTTTCCGTGTCCGCGCTGGCGGCGCTGCTGTTCCCGGTGAAGGAGGATGCTTCGCCCGGGGAAGATGGGCTTCGTGCGCCGGGAGAGGATTTGCGTGCCGCGGAAGATGGCGGAAAGGGGGCATCGCATGGATAAGAGCTTCCTCGCCTATCTGGCCGTCATGGCACTGATTACGTATCTCATCCGCGCCCTGCCGCTCGTTCTCGTGAAGAAGAAGATCGGCGGCCGCTTCCTGCATTCGTTCTTGTATTATGTGCCCTACGTCTGTCTGGCGGCGATGACCTTCCCCGCCATCCTGACCGCAACGGGCTCTTACGTCAGCGGCGCGGCAGCCTTCGCCGTGGCGCTCCTTGCCGCCGTCTGCCGCCGCGGCATGTTCACCGTGGCGCTTCTGGCCTGCCTCGCCGCCTTTTTGACGGGGTTGTTGTGAGGCATCTGCGCGCAACGCCTTCCCGCAGAGCGGAAACAAAAATAAAATAAAAATAAAAAAAGTATTGACAAAAATAGCCGCCTCGTGATATGCTCTTCGCGAAGCAGATGTTTCTGCACGTTTCTGTGTACGGCTGCGGCGTGATCAACCGCAGAGGTTCCGGAGTTACAAAGGTAAGGCAAGAAGGGGGTATAAGGGGAACAATGGAGAAAACAAAAGCATTGGCGGAGGCACAGGGGAAGATCCGCTACACACTGATGAACGACATGATGTTTCACATGGTCATGTCGAAATCAAAGAAGGCACTCACGGGTCTGGTGTGTGCACTGAAAGGCCTGCAACCGTCGGAGGTCCGCTCGGTGAAACTGCTGAATCCGGTGGATTACAACGAGGTTCTGGGAAAACACATTGTCCTGGATGTGCGGGTGGAAATGAACAACCGGGAAGTGCTGGACATCGAGATACAGGTGGGCAAGAAGGACGAGTGGATCAATCGGTCCATGCTGTACCTTTGCCGGACATTTGACAACCTTGGCGCATCGGAGAACTATAAAAAAATCAAACCGGCGACGCATGTGGGGATTGTGGATTTTGATCTCTTTCCGGAACAGCCGGAGTTTTACGCGCGTTATCTGATGATGAATGTCAAAAACCACAACGTTTACACTCCAAATTTCATGCTGAATGTGTTATCATTGAGGCATATCGACAAGGCAACAGAGGAGGATCATAAGAGCCAGCTTGTCTATTGGGCGAAGATGTTTCGTGCGAAGACATGGGAAGACCTGAAGCTACTGGCCGGGCAAAGCGGCGTGTTTGAGGAGGTGTATTCGAAAATGGCGAAAGTAAACGCGGACGCGAGACAGCACTATCTGATGGAAGCACATGAAAAGTACCTGCATGATCTGGCCGGCGCACAGGTCGGATTGAAAGAGTCGCGGCGTGAGCTTCGAAAGGCGAAGCGCGAGATCAAGGAGTATAAACAGGAGATCGAAGAGCACAAGCAGGAACTTGAGGCAAACAAGCAGGAGCTTGAAGCAAGCAAGAAGGAGATCGAGGCAAACAAGCAGGAACTTGAGGCAAACAAGCAGGAACTTGAGGCAAACAAGCAGGAGCTTGAGGCAAGCAAGCTGGAGATCGAGGAACTGCGCAGGCAGCTTTCCGCCTTGCAGGGGGCTTGAGAGCGCGCCTGCGATAGGGTGAAGTGAAAAAGTAAATTCCACTCTGAAACCAGGTCCATACGGAG
>JAFZLB010000054.1 GCA_017551665.1 Lachnospiraceae bacterium | reverse complement strand
TGGCGGGCACATTGGCTACTCGGTCTGTCACTCCGAGCGTCGTAAAGGTTATGCCACAGAAATGCTCCGCATGATACTGCCTGTATGCCGGAATCTTGGGCTGGAACGGATCCTTGTTACCTGCCTGGAGGGCAATGAAGGCAGCCGGAAGACGATACTTCATAATGGCGGTGTCTACGAAAAGACGGTTCATGAACCGAAAGAGAATGTCCGTCTGAAGAGATACTGGATTGATACATAGTTGTCATTCTCCCTTAAGATATGCCACCACCGGTTCAGTATACTTAATATCCGAAACGTCACCTTTCCAGATTCCTTTCCATCTGCATGATCGTCTCAATCGTTACGGCCAGACTGTTTTTATCCACACCTTCAAAAATCTGATCTATGATCTGTGTGCTGATCTCGTTATGCTTATCATTCTCTTCGAGGAACGCCCTGCATTTATCCGTGACAAAGTATCGCTGCTTTCTCTTATCCTTTTCGTCGGCCATCATGAGAACAAAACCTTTGCTTTCAAGCTTCAGCAGGATCTGTTTCACATTTTGGTGCGAACTCCCCATCACTTCCGAGAGGTCATTCAGTGTCGGCGCTTCCTTACAAAGATTGATGCAGATGATGGCAAAGAACTGCTTCCACGTGATCTCCTTGAGATACCTGTCTGCGACCGCCTGATATCTGTTGTCAAACGCGCTTAACAGCCCAAGCAAAAAAGCCTGTGGCGGCATCCGGCCAAAATCAACCTTGTTGCTATTCATTGCTTTATCATAGTTCATATTTCATCCTTCCTGTTCGCAAATAGGTAATATGTTATCTATTTATAAATGTAATATATTACGTATTATTTGTCAACACTTTTTGTGGACGGGTTTCCGGATATATTCCGGTAAAAGTAATTATTTAAGGATCGAAGAGGTAAAACAAGCATTGACGATATGGTAAAAACACCATATAATGTCTTTAAGGAGCGCTTTATGAGGAACCCGTTTACGGTTGTTTACTTTGAAATAGATGACACAAAATGCCCTGTGCAGGAGTTTCTGGATTCCCTTAGCAACAAGATGTCTGCCAAGATGTATGGTATGATTTCGCTTCTGGAGGAAAACGGAAATGAACTCCGGGCACCATATAGTGAACATCTGGAAGACGGTATTTTTGAACTAAGAGCAAAATTTGGATCTGATATAACAAGGGTGCTTTATTTTTTCTATATAGGGAAGAAAATTATACTTACCCACGGTTTTGTAAAGAAAACGCAAAAAACACCCCGGTCTGAAATAGAGCGGGCCAAGAAGTACAGGACGATGTTTCTTGAAGAAATGGAGCGAAGCGATGAAAACTTTTCAGGATGATCTTAAAAGGCGATTGAAAGATGAGGACTTCAAAAAAGAGTACGAAGCGATCCAACCGGAAATGGAAATCATCCGCGCGCTGATTAAAGCGCGAAAAGAACAGAATATCACGCAAAAGGATTTGGCGCTTATTACCGGTATCAACCAGGCGGATATCAGCAAATTGGAAAACGGAAACAGAAATCCGACACTGAATATGCTGAAAAAATTAGCTGATGGCCTCGGCATGACGCTTCGCCTGGAATTTGAGCCCAAACAAAAACAGCATGCGTAAAGCAACAGTAAGTCGCAATGAGCAGCGCAGATTTGTTGGATACGATGTTCCGGATGCGACCGGTACGTTGATAACAAAAATCCGCTCATTTCAAATGAGCGAATTATGAGCGGATTGTTTTCCCGTGATACCTTTTTGATACCTTCCGCCTCGAAAACGGTGCATAATATGGATAAAAGCGAAAACCTGGCAACCGAAAACAACGTAAAACACACGGCTGTATCAGATAACTATAGAACATTTACTGCGTGGGAGTAAATCATCGCATGGAGCAAAGAAAATGAAAGTTCCCGCGTTTTTGAATTCCAATCCGCTTCTGTATGCCGGGCTGATACAACTTTACCGGCGGGGAACGGTACGTGTCCTGGAAGAGAGCCCGGACGGCGTTTTTATTCAGGACACGCACGGCATTTCCTATATGCTCGCCGCAGCGGACGGTGATCTTGCGGCATCCTGGCTGACAAAGCATGCGGATGAGGCGCTCGATTTGATCATGGTGATCGGTGAAGATGCTGCCGCCCGCGCACAGGAGATTCTTGCCTTTCCCAGCCGCATGAACGTATTCCAGGCGGTTTATGCCTCAGATACGCCGCCGGACTTTGCGCAACAGCTGCGCATCATTCCCGCTGCCGAAAAGAATACCGGCTTTATCCGGGCGCATTATTCCAATCTCGACGAAGAGGAATTACAACAGGTGATCGAACACCGGCAGCTGTATCTGGGGGTTCAGGCAGACGGTGCCTGCGTCGGGTTCGTCGGTCAGCACATGGAAGGCAGCATCGGTTTGCTGGAAGTGCTGCCGGAATATCGCCGCAAAGGGTACGGCGCGGAGCTGGAATGCTTTATGATCCGCGAGATGCTGCGGCAGGGTCTCATCCCTTACGGCCAGTTCAAAACCGACAATCACGCATCACGCGCACTGCAGGAAACGCTGGGCTTGAACATCATCGATCATGTGATCACCTGGCTGTTCCGCGAATGACCTTACCGGATGTCTTTTTGGCACTCTCCGCTCCGGAAACGTAGTATAATGTGAATAAAGGCGGTGTGATGACGGAATGAAACTGTTGCATCTGGGCGATCTGCATCTTGGAAAATCGATCGGGGATTTTGATTTAACGAAGGACCAGCGGTATATGCTGGATCAGTTGCTGGAGATCGCAAAAACGCAGGCCGTGGATGCGGTTCTGCTGGCCGGTGACGTTTATGACAAGGCCGTCCCGAGCGAAGCCGCCACCGCCATGCTGGATTACTTTTTGAGCAATCTGGCCGAAAGAAACATTCCTGTTTACATGATCAGCGGCAACCATGATTCCGACGAGCGGCTGAATTACGGAAGCCATCTGTTTGAAAAGAATCGCGTTTTCATTTCGACAAAATATCGGGGCAACTTATACAAACAGACGCTTACGGTTGGTAAGGAAGAAGCGGATATCTACCTGCTGCCCTTTGTGAAGGCGTCACAGGTCAGGCATTACATTCCGGACGCAACGATCGAGTCCTATGATGACGCGGTCCGGGCCGTCATCGAAAAGGAAACGATCGATCCGTCCAGACCCTCCATTCTTGTGGCGCATCAATTCGTCACGGGAAAAAGCGCGGATCCGGAGCTCTCCGGTTCGGAAAGCCTCGGCACGCTGAGCGTCGGTCTGGTGGAAAAGATCGGATACGACTGCTTTGACGCCTTTGACTATGTGGCGCTCGGTCACATCCATTCTCCGCAGCACGTCGGTCGCAAAGAGATCCGCTACGCCGGGTCGCCGCTGAAGTATTCCCTCAGTGAAGTGCATAACGAAAAATCCGTACCGCTGATCACGGTTCACGGAAAAGGCCGCGTGGACATTGAGCTGATTCCGCTAAAACCGCTGCGAAATCTGCGGCATATCAAAGGCAAACTCCATGAACTGCTGGATAGCGCGACGGTCACGAACCCGGATGATTTCATCTACGCGACGCTGACGGAGGAAGAAATCATCATGGACGTGATGCAGATTTTCCGGCAGGTCTATCCGAATACGGTGAAGATTGATTACGACAATTCACACACAAGGGAAATCGAGCAGATCGACATTTCAAACATCGCGGAGAACCGTTCCTTCGACGAACTGATGGGCGATTTTTACAGACAGATCTACGGAAGCGAAATCAGCGACGAAGAAATGGACCTGATGAGAACCGTCGCAAGAGAGGCAGGGGTGTTGCATGAGGCCGGTTAAACTGATCATGAGTGCGTTCGGTCCTTATGCGGGCGAAATGCCGGCGATTGACTTTACGCAGTTTGACGAAAAAGGATTGTTCCTGATCTCCGGAGATACCGGTGCCGGCAAGACGACGATCTTTGACGCCATCTGCTTTGCGCTGTACGGTGAAACCAGCGGGCCGTTCCGGGATACCGGGAAGCTGAGAAGCGAATATGCGTCGGACGCGACGGAGACCTTTGTGGATTTCCATTTTTCGCATCAGGGAAAGCGGTATCATGTCTGGCGACGCCCCGCGTACGAAAGAAAAAAACAGCGCGGCAGCGGAACCACTTCCGTCAAAGAGAATGCCGTTCTTTATGCGGACGATGCCGCACCGGTCGAAGGAAAGACACAGGTAAACGAAGCCGTTAAGCAGCTGCTGCACATAGACGAAAAGCAGTTCAAACAGATTGCCATGATTGCGCAGGGCGAGTTCTGGTCTTTGCTGAACGCCAAAACGGACGAACGCACCAAAATCCTGCGCGCGATTTTTCAGACCGGCGAGTATAACAGCATCGAGTATCAACTGAAAGAACGGATGGATACCGCCAACGAGTCCCGGCGCGAAACAGAGCGCAGTATCGTTCAGTATTTTTGTGACGCTTCGGTTGATGAAGAGGATACCCTGGCGGAAGCGCTTACAAAACTGCAGACCGACGCGCACAGCACCCAAAGCGCGTGGAATCTGGAAGAAATGCTTCGGGTATTGAACGCGGTGATTGCCTCCGATCAGGACAGGATGGAACCTGCGCGCACCGATCTGTGCGCACTGGAAAAGGAATTTGAAAAGCGCAGGGAAGCGCTTGCCGTCGCGGAAACAAATAACGGCTTTCTTGCGCGTCTGGATGAACTAAAGAAAAAAGACGCGGACTTGCGGGAACAGAAAAAAGCGATGGAGAAAAAAGAAGTCCTGCTGAACCGGCAAAAATCCGCAAGCCGCAAAGTGCATCCTTTGTATCTTTCATGGAACGAAAAAGCGGCTTCCGTCGCGGAACTTGAAAAGCGGATTGTGGAAAAGAAAAGCGCGGTAAATGAAGCGGCCGAAACCGCGGAAGAATCCGGAAACGCGCTGACCCATGCCCTCTCGCACAAAGCGGAGGCCGATCAACTGCAAAAATCAATCGATAAGATTGAAGAAGAGCGGGAACAATACCGGCAACGGGACACTCTGACAGAAGAGATTCGCCGGCTGAAAGAAACAACCGAAGCGCTTTCCGAAGAAGAGAAGGCACTTACGGAAAAAGAACGTGCGCTCCGGGAGCGGATGCAAGAACTCAAAGAAAAGATAAAGCATCTCCGTTCCGTCCCGGAACAACTGACCGCCGCCAAATCCCTGGAGGAAAAGCTCCACGACCTCGCGGGTGATACGGATGCGGTCATCGAAGAACAACTGCCGGCGCTGGAAACAAAAAAGCATGACCTCACGAAAAAACAAGACGCATACCGGGCGGCCTTCGATGCGTTCGAACAGGCAAATCAGGACAGAATCCGCGCCGAGCGGGCACTGGATGATTGCCGCGCCGGCATCCTGGCCAAGGGACTGCGGGACGGTCAGAAATGCCCCGTCTGTGGTTCTCTGCATCATCCGGAACCTGCCGGAATTCCGGACAGGACCGTTTCCGAAGAAGCCTTCCGGGAATTGCAGCAGCGTGAAGAACAGCTTCAAACAGAGAAATCCGCTGCCAATGCCGCGGCGGAAGCCGCGAAGTCCGCTTGCGAATTGTTTGAGACACAGCTTGCCGCGAGCATCCTGGATTGCCTGAAGCATCCGCTTCTTGCAAACAGCGTCCATGTTGCGTCGGAAGAACTCCGCGATCTTGTGGACGGCATCCGGGCGGCGCGGGATGATGTCGGGCAGCAGCTCAAAGAGAACGCGGTGCGCCGGAAGGTTTTGGAAGAGGACAGCAAAACACTCTCAAAAGCCGAAAGCGAGCTTGAAACGGCGCAGGGCGCGGAAACCGAGCTTCTGGCCAAACAAAGGGAAGACTTATCCGACAGAAAGCGTCATACGGAAAAAGAAAGCGCCGAGAAGGAAGCTGTCTTCCAAACTCTTTCGAAGCTTGGCTTTGACAGCTGGGAGCTTGCCGCCGCGGAACAGGCAAAAGCGGAGGAAAAGAAAACCGGCATCCTGGAAAGCATCCGGCTTGCGGAGCTTGCAAAGAAACAGGCGGATGAACGGCTGACGTCCGAAACATCCGCTTTGGGAACGCTGGAACAAAGCCTGACAAAAGAAAAAAAGGAAACGGAAGAAAGAAAGCAGAAGCTGGAATCCGCCGTTGAGACAAGTGCCTTTGACTCTGTTGACGACATGCTGGACTATGTTTTGGCCGAGACGTTCATCGCGGAAGCCGAGGAAGAAATCAACCGCTACCGGCAGGAAGTCGTCACAAACAATACATTACTGGAGCAGGCCGAAGCGGACGCCAAAGGAAAGGTCCTCATTGACGTTGCGGACTTAAAGGAACAGTGCGACACGCTGCAGGAGCAAATCAATCAAAACCGCGAACGCGTCAACACGATCACAAACCGCTTACAGAAAAACCGGGAACTCCTTGAGAAGATGACGGCGCGGGAAGACGCGCTGGCAAAGGCGACAAAAGACAGCAACATCTGCACCAGGCTGTATCAACTGGTGCGGGGGACCACCGGCAACGGAAAGATCACGCTGGAACAGTATATCCAGGCCGCCGGATTTGATGGCATCATTTCCGCCGCCAACAGACGCCTGCGCCCCATGAGTGAGGGACAGTTTGAACTCTACCGGCAGAAGGACGCGCCCGGAAAAAAGAGCAATACCTTTTTGGATCTGGAGGTTCTTGACCACGCGACCGGCAGGCGGCGGCCCGTCGGGAATCTGTCCGGCGGCGAGAGCTTTAAGGCTTCCCTCAGCCTGGCGCTTGGATTGTCCGATACCGTTTCCCGGAATCTTGGCGGGATTCAGATGGACGCCTTATTCATTGACGAGGGATTCGGAACGCTGGATCGCAAGTCCATCGAAAATGCCATGGATGTTCTGATCAATCTGTCCGGAACGGGCAAGCTTGTCGGCATCATCAGCCACCGCGAAGAGCTGACGGAAAACATTCCCCTTCAAATCCGCGTGAAAAAGACTGCTGAGGGCAGCAGCCTGACGACAGATACCGGCTTATAAACGAAGAACCGTCGTCAAAGCCCTGCTGATATCCGTTGCCGTCATGACGCGGGTTCCCTTTTCTGCTGCGGCAAGATCACCGGCGTGGCCGTGCAAAAACGCGGCACTGCAGGCGGCGTCAAAGGCCTCCACCCCGCCGGCGATGAGCGCGCCGGTCAGTCCGGCCAGCACATCCCCGCTGCCGGCGGTCGCCATGCCTTCATTTCCGCTGATATTGAGATAGAGGGGCGGAAAGTCGCTGTCCCCATCTGCTGCGGGAGCAGCCGCGACGGAACGCGCGTCCTTACAGAGCACGACAGCGCCGAGTTTTTCCGCCAGTTCCTTCGGGTATTGCATGAGATTCGCCTTGCATTCCTCCGCGGAAATCCGTCTGTCGAAAGCGGCGGCGTACAGCCTGCAAAACTCCCTGACATGCGGCGTCAGCACCATGCCGTAATCCTTCTTCGCGTATTCCCTTGCAAAGTCCATCAGTCCGTTTTCCGTCATCGACAGCAGATTCAGCGCATCCGCGTCCAGCACCATAGGCGTTTTGCCCTTTGTGAACAGCGTCCGCAGGATGCCAAGTGAAAGCGCGTCCGTGCCGATGCCGGGGCCCGCCACAATCACATCCGCCCAGGCACAGGCAGTTTCGCAGAGCGCTTCCAGTTCTTTGTCCGTGATGTCTTTGTCATACACATCGATCAGCGCTTCGGGAACGGTCTGCAACAGCGCGTCCCGGTTGGCACGCGCCGTCAGCACGCGCACCATGCCCGCGCCGCCGCGGAACGCAGCCTGAGCGGCAAGAATCGCCGCGCCGCCGATTGTTTCGCAGCCCGCCATGAGCAGCACCTTTCCGAAGGTTCCCTTATTGCCGTCCGGACGGCGTTTGGGCAGCGGCACCTCTTCCGCCCGCAGATAGCAAAAGGCTGCCGGGGGTGTGTCTTCCGGAAGGGAGGCTTCGGGGATGCCGATGTCTTCGCAGACAAGCTTCCCGCTGTACGAAGCGCCGGGATACAGCAGCTGTCCGGCCTTGCGGAAGGCAAAGGTCACGGTGAGGTCCGCGCGGACGGCTTCGCCGGGCACCGCGCCGTCATCGGCATTGACGCCGCTCGGGATGTCAATCGCAATGACTCTCACACCCTGTTCGCCGAGGGCGTTGATGTCCCGGATTGCTTCCGCCATCGCGCCTTCCGGGGCACGATGCAGACCGATGCCGATCAGGCCGTCAACGACGCAGACCGGTCTTTCCCGCAGGGCCTTGTCGTCCCGCGCGTCCTGCTGCCGCAAAAGCTTGATCCCAAGCGCGTTCAGGCTTTTCATCTGCGCCCGCGTCTCCTGCGTGGCGCGTGCTTCGTCGCCGAAAAGCAGCACGAGCGGACGGTACCCGCGGGCGGACAGAATCCGCGCACAGGCCAGCGCGTCCGCGCCGTTGTTGCCGACACCGGCATAGAGGCGCACCTGCCCCTTGTCCGGCAGGCTTCTTTGTGCCCCGGGTTCCGGACTTTCATCATTTATATACTTGCATACGGAAAGTGCCGCCCGCTCCTGTAACACGAGCGAGGCGATGCCGAGTGTTTCGATTGTCGTCAGATCGCAGCGCTTCATCTGCGCGGCGTTCAGTACATAATGCATTCTCGTTATTCCTGCTCCAACAGGCGCTCCTTCAGTGCGACGCCCGTCGGTGTCGCGGCCAGACCGCCTTCCCCGGTTTCCCGGATGTTTTCCGGCAGCTCCCTGCCGATGCGTCCCATGGCGTCAATCACTTCGTCCGCCGGAATCAGCGAGGTGATGCCCGCGAGCGCCATTTCCGCAGCACTTAAAGCGTCCATCGCACCGATGACGTTGCGCTTCACGCAGGGCACTTCGACCAGCCCCGCCACGGGATCACAGGCAAGCCCCAAAAGATTTTTCAGTGCCATTGCCGCGGCGTGCAGGATCTGTTCCGTGCTTCCGCCGCGCAGCTGCACCGCCGCAC
>JAFZLB010000053.1 GCA_017551665.1 Lachnospiraceae bacterium | reverse complement strand
CACCTCCCGCGGCAACGGCCCCGGCACCGTAGAGCAGCGCTGCGCCGCCCGTGCGGAAGAACAGTACCAGCGCGGCCGCGGAAGCAGCCATCGGCGTGTAGAGCCGCACACCGTGTTTCCGGTAATACACTTCCACTGCATCCGCCACCTTTTTGCGCGCGTAATTCAAACGGCTCTTGACGGTATCCTCGGACACCTGCTGCACTTTGGCGATCTGCTTCACGCTGAGTTCCCTGTAGTAAAACAGCACCGTGGCCTCCCGCTGGGCCTCCGGCAGTTCGTTTAACATCCCGCCGACGATTTCCTTCACCGCCCGCCGCTCCGCGACCGCCTCCGGCTGCAGACTCACGTCCGAACTGACGATATTGTCTGCGGGTGAGGCCGCTTCCTCCTCCCCGCTGCCGAGATCCGAAAAATTCAGGGGGCGTTTTTTTGTCAGATGGTTTTTGCAGGTATTGATCAGGATGACATCAAACCAGGGCTGAAAGGCACGGTTGACGTCATAAGAAGACAGGGCACCCATCGCTTTGAGAAAGGCGTCCTGAAACATGTCCTCCGCGTCGGCATGGTTGCGGACGTATTTCATCGCGAGACCGATGCCGTTTTTTTGGAGTTCCCCGTAAAGTTCAGCGCACGCCGCGTCGTCCCCTTCCGACGCGCGGCGTGCGAGCTTTTGCAGATTGGCCGTATCTTCTTCCTCCGCTCAGAACAGATCTTCCAGTTCCTCGCTCAGTTCATAGTCATATTTGTCCGTCAGTTTGCGGATGAGATCCGTCATCATGGTCGTGGTATCTTCATAGCCGCTCAAATGCTGTCCCCACCAGGCATTATCATACAGGGCTCCGCTGTTTCCCTGTACACCGCTGCGGTCGGCATAATCCACCGTTCCGTCCTGATAGCGGATCACGTCATCAAAGCGGATCGGGAAGTAGTTGATCGTGCCCGGTTCCAGCGGGCAGTCCTCCGCCCCCTCCACCGGCGAAAACGACGCACTGTACACCAGCCAGACAAAGTTCTGATCAGAGTAATAGGAATCCTTCCCCATCAGTACCGCACTGCCCTCGTAGGTCAGGGCGTCGTAGGTGATATTATCTGCGTAATCCAGCTTGGCAAGATAGGCCTCGATCACGTCCAGCGCCTCCCGCTGCATCCTCGTCAGCGTCTGCTCGTCCAGCTCCGTCGGGGACGTGAGATAGGCGTCCGCGGCCTCCGCCGAAAAGTTCTTTTCCTTCGCGCCCAGCACCGCGCCGTAGTTTTTGATATAGCTGTCCTCGTTGCTTGAGTAGTTCGCCGTCACCTTCACCGTTTCTCCCACCGCGATGTGGTCTTTTTTCTCCAGCTCATACCGGATGGAACCGTAGGCACCGTCCGTCTTTTCCCGCTTCACTTCCGCCCGCAGGAAGGGAGAGGCACCCGTAAATTCCACCGTCACGCCCTCGAAAGGATCAATGGTTTTGATTTCTTCCAGACCGGAAACCGTATAGGTCCACTCGTTTTCCGCAAGCTTCAGCTTGTTGTTTTCCAGAAGCTGCTCATTCACGCTGACGCTGATCCTGATCTCCTGTCCGTTGCTTAAGCCTTCCTTTTCGGACGCGCTGACTTTGACGGAGCGCACAATTTCATAGATCTGGTTTTCACGAAGCCCGGGATTTGCCGCCTGAATGTTCAGTTCGATCTGCTCGCTGTCCGTCCGAAGCTCCAGCCGGCCCAGGGTATCGTAGCCGTCCGTGTTCAGAATGACCGCGTTTTGTACGCTGAAGGTCTTCGGACCGCCCGTCAGCACCACCACCGCGATAACGATGGCAAGGACCGCCACCACTGCCGCAATCAGTCCGATCAGCAGTTTCTTTTTCTTCGCAGCGTCCATCGGTGCCTTCGCAGCCTTCGCCTGCATCCCCGGTGCCGCCGCGGGAACTGCGCCCATCGCCTGTCCGCAGGTCGGGCATACCTTCGCATTGTCATCTGTCTGTGTTCCGCAATTTGTGCAAAAAGCCATGATGTTCTCCTCCTCCGTATGGGATTGCGTTGTTCGCCTTCACCTGTATTACAAGTGAAGCCCTCCCCGGGTTTTAAAAAACAAAAAAAAAAAAAATTGAGACTCCTCCCAAAGCCTCATTTTACTATATATATATATATATCAAGCGTTTTTTAACTCCCCAAAAACCGCTGCTGGCACGTTTGCCAAAAATTTAATAATAATTACTGATTTTCTCATTGACACTTGCCGTCCCCTGTGCCAAAATGAGATTTGTTGTTTCACATTATCAATCTTATTCATTTCAGAAAGGGGAAAAATATGTCACTCATCGGAAAAGAAGTCAGCGATTTCACGGCACAGGTTTTTCAGAACAACGAGTTCAAGGAAGTCTCCAAGGCGGATCTGAAGGGAAAATGGAGCGTGTTCTTCTTCTATCCCGCGGACTTTACCTTTGTCTGCCCGACAGAGCTGGAGGATCTTCAGAATAATTACGAAGAGTTCAAGAAAATCGGCTGCGAAATCTATTCCGTTTCCTGCGACACGCATTTCGTCCACAAGGCATGGCATGATCATTCCGAAAAGATCTCAAAGCTCACCTACCCGATGATCGCGGACCCGACACAGGCCATCGCCCGTGATTTCGAGGTCCTGATCGAGGACGCCGGTCTCGCGGAGCGCGGCACCTTCGTCATCAATCCGGAATGCAAGATCGTCGGCTACGAAGTCAACGCCGGCAACGTCGGCCGCAACGCGGAAGAGCTGCTCAGAAAGGTACAGGCCTTCCAGTTCGTGCATGAGCACGGCGATGAGGTCTGCCCGGCGAAATGGCAGCCCGGCGCGGACACCTTAAAGCCTAGCTTAGACCTGGTAGGGGCGTTATAAGCTCCTGCAAGCGGCTGCGGGGATGCATGCTTGCATGCGATTCCACGCAGACATTTGCAGGGCGGCCCCGACATGAGGAAAAAAGGAGGGCGACGCATGGCGAGCACTCCGATTTCCGAATGGCGGGCAGGATTGCGGGAGCACGCAGTGCGAAGCAATCCGGGCTTATATACAGAAAGGATCATCTATGAACTTACAGGAATTCTACGACGTAGTCGTAATCGGCGGGGGGCCTGCGGGCCTCACCGCCGCCCTTTATCTTGCGCGTGCCTGCTACCGCGTGGTCGTGGTGGAAAAGGAAACCTTCGGCGGCCAGATTACCATCACCTCCGAAGTGGTCAATTATCCCGGCTCCCCGCCGGTTTCCGGCAAGGCGCTGACGGAGCAGATGCGCGTACAGGCGGAGCATTTCGCGGCGGAGTTTCTGCTCGCGGAGGTCACCGGCCTTGAGATGGAAGGCGATGTAAAGACCGTCAAGACCAGCAAAGGTGATCTGAAGTGCTTCGGCGTCATCCTCGCGACAGGCGCGCATCCGCGCATGATCGGCTTCAAGGGAGAAGCCGAATACCGCGGCCACGGCGTTGCCTACTGCGCCACCTGTGACGGCGAGTTCTTCACCGGCAAGGAAGTCTTCGTTCTCGGCGGCGGCTTCGCTGCGGCGGAAGAAGCGGTCTTTTTGACGAAGTACGCGAGCCACGTCACGATGCTGATCCGCGAACCGGATTTCACCTGTGCCAAGGCCGTCGCGGACGAGACGCGCAAAAACGAAAACATCACCATTCATTATAATGTCGAAGTGGAGGAAGTGACCGGTGACTCCATTTTAAGAAAGATCACCTGGTTCAACAACGTCACCGGCGAAAAGACGACGTTTGAACCCGAAGACGGTTCCACCTTCGGCGTCTTTGTCTTCGCGGGCTACGCCCCTTCGACGGAGCTCGTCAAGGGTCTCTGCGAACTGGATGAATTCGGTTACGTCGTGACCGACCGTCAGCAAAAGACTTCCCTCGACGGCCTCTACGCCGCGGGCGATGTCTGCATCAAAAACCTGCGCCAGGTCGTGACGGCCACGGGTGACGGCGCTCTGGCGGCGACGGAGCTCGAAAAATACTGCACGCAGATGCAGGCCAAGACCGGCATCCGTCCGGTGCAGCCGCCGGTCAGACGCGCGGCATTGCACGCCCCCAGGGACGCGGCGCCTTCGGAAAAGCCGGCGGACAAAAACGAACTCTTCTCCGGCGATATGCTGGCACAGCTGAACTCCGTCTTCGAACGCATGGAGGAAAAGCTGGTGCTGCATGTGTTCCCGGACAGCCGCCATGTCTCCGAAGAGCTCATCGGCTACATGGATTCCCTCGCGGAACTGACGGACAAGCTCAGCGTCAAAAAAGAAGCCGTCTCCGATGCGGAGCCGAATGTACGGCCCTGTGTGCGCGTGGAGAAAGAAGACGGCACGGAAACGGGCGTCGCCTTCCACGGCGTGCCGGGCGGCCACGAGTTCACGTCCTTTGTCCTTGGCCTGTACAACAGCGCCTCCGCGGGACAAAAGATTTCGGACGAAAGCCGTGCGCGCATTGCTTCGATTGAAAAGGACACGCACATCACCGTCATTGTGTCCCTCACCTGCACGATGTGTCCGGAGCTGGTGACGGCCGCGCAGCGCATCGCGACGCTGTCGCCGCATGTGAAGACGGATGTGTATGACCTGAATCACTTCCCGGACCTTCGGGAACAATACGACGTGATGAGCGTACCCTGCTTCGTGATCGGCGACAACGCGCCGGCCTTCGGCAAAAAGGATGTTGACCAGCTGCTCGATCTGATTTTGTGATTTTTCTTTACGCCGGTCAGTTTTTATGATAAAATGATTGCGATGCTGACAGAAACGGAACATCCGGAAAACCTCTATGACGCTGCAATCATCGGTGCCGGGCCCGCGGGGCTTGCGGCGGCGCTCTATCTTGCACGCGCCTGCTTCCGTGTCGTCGTGTTTGAAAAAGAAGCACAGGGCGGCCTGGTCCGCATCGTCAGAGAAATCGTCAATTATCCGGGAACAACTTCCGTTTCCGGCAACGATCTCATGAGCACCATGCGTAAACACGCGGAAACCTTCGGCGCGGAATTTGTCCGTGCCGAAGTTGTTTCCCTGGAAAATCTTGACCGTGACATCAAGCAGGTGGTCACGAAGGACGCGGTGTACCAATGCTTCAGCGTCCTGCTCGCGACGGGCGCACCGCCGAATCTCTTAGGCTTTACCGGCGAAGAAGCCTTCCGTGGCCGGGGCATCTGTTACACCCCCACCGTGGACGCGGAATTCTTTACCGGCAAGGACATCATCGTCATCGGCGCCGGCAAGACCGCCGCGGAAAACGCCATCTTCCTCACCAAATACGCTTCCCGGGTGACTGTGCTGGTGCCGGAAGCGGATTACAGCTGTCTGCCCGGCTTCTGGGAAGACGCGGAGGCGCATCCCTGCATCACCATCAAAAAAAATATCCGGGTCAGAGAAGTCACAGGCGATTCCCTCGTACGGCGTCTGGTCTGGGAAAACCTTTCGGACGGCAGCGAAGAGGTCTTTGAACCGGAAAGCGGCGATACCTTCGGCATCTTTCTCTTAAACGGGCACAGCCCGGACAGCGGACTCTTACGAGGTCTCGTGGATTTCGATGACCTGAATTACATCGTCGTGGATTACAAGCAGCGCACCTCGCTTCCCGGTGTCTATGCCGCGGGCGATGTCTGCTCCTATGCCCTCCGGCAGACCTTAACCGCCGCCGCGGACGGCGCCGTCGCCGCCAACAGCATGATCAAATACAACTTCCGGATGCAGCAAAAGCTCGGCATTATGCCGCTGCGCCGCGTGCACCGCGCCGCCGCGCACCAGACGGTGGACGCGGAAACAAAGACCGCCGGGCGTTCCGAAGGTTCCTCCATCTTCTCCCCGGAAATGCTCGCGCAGCTGAACGAGGTCTTCTTCCTGATGGAACGGGATCTTGTGCTGCATATTTACCCGGATTCCAGCAAAGCCTCGGAGGAACTGCAGCGCTATGTGGGTGCGCTCTCCGGCTATGCCTCGAAGCTTACGGTGTATGAGGACTTCCCGGATGACGACGAACCGGACATCCGTCCCTATGTCCGCACGGAATACAAGGACGGCACGCTCACGGGGCTTTGCTTCCACGGGATGCCCGGCGGCAATGAGTTTACCGCCTTTGTCCTGGGGCTTTACAACGCCTCCTGTCACGGGCAGGCGGTTTCGGAAGAAGCGATGCGGCTCATTCAGCAGGTGGACCGGGACATTCACTTCACGGTCTTTGTGACGCTCACCTGTGCCGTCTGTCCGGAGCTCGTGACTGCCGTGCAGCGCATCGTGACCTTAAACGAGCGCATCACCTGCGATGTCTATGATCTCAATCACTTCCCCCAGCTGCGTGATAAGTACAGCGTGCTGAGCGTGCCCTGTTATTTCATCAATGACGGTCCGATGATGTTCGGAAAAAAGACGGTGGACCAGTTATCCAGGTTACTGTAAAAGATTATCCCAACGCCACATCCAGTATCATCATGACACTGAAGCCCACGGCGAAGGTCACCGTGCCGAGATTTGAGTGCTCTCCCACGCAGGTTTCCGGAATGAGTTCCTCCACGACAACATAGATCATGGCCCCCGCGGCAAAGCTTAAAAGATAGGGCAGGGCCGGCACGACGACGTGCATGAACAAAAGCGTCAGCACCGCGCCGAGCGGTTCCACAAGCCCCGAAAGCATGCCGCCGAGAAAGGACTTCATCCTGCTCTCGCCGTTTGCGTGCATCGGCATGGAGATGATGGCACCCTCCGGAAAGTTCTGGATGGCGATACCGAGGGAAAGCGCCATGGCACTGCCAAGGGTGATGCCGGCGTCTCCGGAGAGATAGCCCGCAAAGACCACGCCCACCGCCATGCCCTCCGGGATGTTGTGCAGCGTCACGGCAAGGATGAGCATTGTCGTGCGCGTGAGTGTGCTGGCCGGTCCCTCTGCCTTGTCCGCGAAGGTGTGCAGATGGGGGATCAGATGATCCAGTGCCAGAAGAAAGAGGATCCCGGCCCAGAACCCGGCCGCAGCCGGCAGGAACTTCAGCTTCCCGTAGCCTTCGCTTCGTTCGATCGCGGGGATTAACAGACTCCAGATGCCTGCCGCCGTCATCACGCCCGCGGCAAAGCCCTGCAGGGCGCGCTGTATGTTCCCGTTCATCTGCCCGCGCATAAAGAAGACGCAGCAGGCGCCGAGGGTCGTTCCCAGGAAGGGAATCAGTAATCCGGGTACGATCGGAAGCATGAAACTCCTTTCTCATAGAATCGCCCCGGGGATCCCGCTTGGGTTTCCCCGGGGCGTTGCATTTCCTGACTCTTTCTGTACTTACTGCTTGACCGCGAAGGCCGCCATGCCCGGATAGACCGCGGACGCGCCGAGATCCTCCTCAATGCGCAGCAGCTGGTTATACTTCGCGACACGCTCCGAGCGGCTCGGTGCGCCGGTCTTGATCTGGCCGGTGTTCAGCGCGACCGCTAAATCGGCGATTGTCGTGTCTTCCGTTTCACCGGAGCGGTGGCTGGTGACGCAGGTGTAGCCCGCCTTGTGCGCCATCTTGATGGCCTCAAGCGTTTCCGAGACGGAACCGATCTGGTTGAGCTTGATCAGGATGGAATTGCCCACGCCCGTGTCAATGCCCTTCTTTAAGCGCTTCGTGTTCGTGACGAAGAGATCATCGCCGACGAGCTGTACCTTGTCGCCGAGCGCCTTCGTCAGCTTCTGCCAGCCGGCCCAGTCTTCTTCGTCCAAAGCGTCCTCGATGGAGATGATCGGATACTTCTTGCAAAGATCTTCCCAGTATTTGATCAGGGATTCGCTGGTGTATTTCTTCTTCGCCTTCGGCAGAATGTATTCCCCTTTCTTCTTCCCCTTCCATTCGGAGGAAGCGGCATCCATCGCGATCATGAAATCCTTGCCCGGCTTATATCCGGCCTTTTTGATGGCGTCCATGATGTACTTCAGCGCGTCTTCGTCGCTGGCGAGGTTCGGCGCAAAACCGCCTTCGTCGCCGACGGAGGTGGACAGGCCCTTGCTCTTTAAGATCGATGCCAGGCTGTGGAAGACTTCCGCGCACTGTCTGAGCGCTTCCTTGAAGCTCTTCGCGCCGACCGGCATGATCATGAATTCCTGGATGTCCACGGTGTTGGCCGCGTGCGCGCCGCCGTTCAGGATGTTCATCATCGGCACCGGCATGCGGTTCGCGTTTAAGCCGCCGAGGAATTTGTACAGCGGAATATCCAGCGCCTTGGCCGCCGCCTTGCAGGCCGCGATGGAAACGGCGAGGATCGCGTTCGCGCCGAGCTTCGACTTGTCCGCGGTGCCGTCCGCCTTGATCATCGCGCCGTCCACGGCGTAGATGTCCTGTGCGTCCATGCCGAGGATGGCCTTGGCGATGGTGGTGTTGATGTTCTTCACCGCCTTCTCGACACCCTTGCCGAGATAACGCTTCGGGTCCTTGTCACGCAGCTCCAGCGCCTCAAACTCACCCGTAGAGGCACCCGAAGGCGCAGCACCCACGCCCGTGAATACGCCGTACTCGCTCTCGACGGTGACCTCCGCCTCAACGGTCGGATTGCCGCGGGAATCGAGAATCTCCCGGCCCTTCACATTGACGATTTCCAGAAAATTGTTTGTCATAACATACACCTCGTTTTGTGAAATATGAAAACGGTTGACAGTTCAAACAAAAACCTTTTCTTAT